>BTRG01000001.1:0-122117 GCA_036986275.1 Gammaproteobacteria bacterium
ACAATGAATAAAGTCGCCTACACCTTGACTGAGCCTGATACTAACTGGATACGTGGAAGGTTAGCGTAAGCCCGTCTTCTTTTTGAATAGTGCCAGCCAAAGGTTATGCCGATGAATGTCTAGTGGCCCGATAAAACTCAATGGACTGAGAAACAATCGGCAGCAGTGAGACTGCGATAAGAGACCCTCTATATGTGTTTACTGTAAGCGACTTTGCTTAACAGTCAACGATGACAGATGAAGTAATCGGTTTTGCTCATTGCTTTGGATTCGATCAATTATTTGACCGAAAAGATACTTAATGCCTATTGACAGGCTGGTGGCTCATATGTGTTATGCATGATTTACTGCACTTTCCCAAAAACTAATAATAGACTCAATAATTGGCTCCACTTTTACATTTTCATTACCGACTTTTAAATGGTCAAATTTAATTGGGAATGTCATAGGAAAAATAGCGCTCATTATTATTTCTTCTAGTTTATCCTTTTTCTCACCATGTTTTGAATGATTACAAAAAACCCTTATCAACCTAATCTGATGGTCAATTTCATCTAGCTTTGTTTCATCTAACTGAAACATATTATCATTACCTTTCATTATTATTAATTTTTCTGTAGCAATATTCTTTAACTTGTCTGGAGCTGAATCGCTTTTTTCTATCCATTCCGGTAAAGCATTCAGTGTTAAAAAACAGTTAGACAGCTCATAAACGCCATAATTATTTTTATATAGTTCAAATTCATATTTAGCTTTGTCTAACCAGTCTAAATATGATCGGAGCTCCGTAATTTTATTAACTTTCATAGATGCATAAAGTTTAAATCATGTGATGGGGACAGCGCGGTTGCCTTGTTATGTATGCAATCCCCAAAACCAGTTAGAGTTATCAAAATTTCTGCTTTCGGTGTTCGCTTAATGATTGCAAATAATCTGCTGGAATATATGCATGATACATGGTGATAGGTTCAGATCCAGTATATATAGCTTTGTGCGTTAATATTTTTACAATTTTTTTATCCGAGGATATTTTTATTATCTGTGCACCAAATGTTAAGTTAACAAAATAACAATCGTTATTCTCAAGATCTCTTTTTGTAACGCTCCCATTGGACAGTATGTAATTTGCTACATTTCTCGATGTTTCTTCTTTAAAACAATAATATGAATTTGGCAAAATAACATGCTTTGCCTTATTCTCTAGCCATTGGTTGTAATCTTTACGCTTTATAACCATAGGCGTTCGTTCTTTGCATGCGCTGTAGAAATCGGCGATTTCTGACTTACTGTAACCGCCATTATTTTCCCACCGTGTTTTTGCCTCTTCGCAAGATTCAGCAAAAGCATTGGATGACAACATTAACGATGTAAGAGAAAGTAGTAAAACAACAAATTTAGAAAATGCATTACTGTTAAAAATGTAATATTTTCTGATCATTATACTCTCCAGATATGTGCGTAGAAATTGTCACGTATATGCATAACAGTATGTTGAAAGGAATGCCGTATAACACCCCCAAATCAGGGTGTTATACGGCATTCCGTATAGTTCAGAAAACATAGCCATCTTATAGCATTCTGCCATTCGGCCACTAAAAGAACCAGACCAATACGGGTGTCCGCTTTCGCTGCGTAGCAGGCATTCTTCAATAAATCGCGACTGACCGAATAGGGTTGAAAGCAGACTTACAATCTGACGCTACCTGTCAGTACAAGTTTGAACGACTACACCCTTCTAAATAAGCCGAGCAGCGGGATTTCGGCTAGAAACAGCCGAATGACGTGAATTTCCTTATGTGCAGCCCATGTTAAATAACTGTTCCTGAGGGGCGATCACCTTTTCGGAGCACTTAATTTAACGGGAGTTACCACCCCTGGCTTACGCTTGTGAAACAGGTTCTTGCCTGCCCAGAGCCAGAACAGGCTCTGCAAACCCCTGCCCGCGACTTGGCAATCATTCAGGGTTCTGATTGCCAGTAGCCTTCTTAATAAAAATGCCGGCCTGGAGTAGAAGCGTCTGAACGCCAGTTGGCGCAGCGTCAGGATTTCATCGCGGCTCATGGTATAGGGGACAAACGCCGCCGACTGATAGTTACGGTCCGAAAGATCGCCGGAAACCGACCCGAATTTATCCAGATTGTCGTGAAGATAGGTACCGGGGAAAGGCGTCAGGGCATGAAAGTTTGCCAGGTCGGCGTCCAGCTCTATGGCAAATTCAATGGTTTTCAGGCCGTCGGCAAAAGTCTCTCCCGGCGCGCCGAATATAAACGGGGTGCTGACTTTCAGCCCCACTTCCTTTGCCGCACGCACGTCCCTGCGTATCTGTTCAAGGGTGGTGGCTTTCCTGAGTGCGTTGAGTGTCTTCTGCACACCGCTATCGGCACCAAATAGAATGGACCAGCAACCCGCATCCTTCATGGCCTGGAGCAGGGGTTTGTCTACCTGATTGATACAGGCCGAGGCGAACCAGGTGAAATTAAGCCGCCGCGCCTTTATCGCCTGACATATCCGCATGGCCCGGTCATAGTTGGCAGCGAAGGTGTCGTCAATAAACTTGATCTCACGGTAGCCCTGCTTGAGACAGAGCCCTATTTCTTGCATGACATTTTCGACGCTACGAAAGCGGATGCCACGCTTGCCGCTTTTCCTGTGTTTGTCGATCTGAAAGCAAAAAATACACCTTCTATCGCAGCCCCTGGAAGTGATAAGGATAGTGACCGGTTTTCTTTTGTAGGTCGCCGGTGGGGGGATATATTGCTTCATATCGCCCAATAGCTCGCGCGCGGGGAAAGGCAGCGCGTCCAGGTCTTCGGTTAACGGCCTGGGCGGATTTTTAATGATGCTTGTCCCTTGCCTGAAAACCACCCCCAGTACACCGTCGAGGTCTTTGCTGTGCTGCAACCTGGCCAGCAGCTCGACCATGGTCAGTTCCGCCTCACCCGTGACGACGGCATCGATGCTTGCGCTTTCATTGTTCAGACACTGCTCCTGCATGGCGATTGGATAAGGTCCGCCAACACAGGTAAATATTGCCTTATCAAGCTTTTTGATGGCATCCGCGGTCCTCATGGCCTTTGGCCAGCCGAAGGTTGTCGAATAAAGACCTGCAAAATCCGGTTTGAATTCCTTTACGCGACACAGTAACTCTTCATGGGACATGAATGCGCCGTTAAAAAAGTTTACTTCATGGCCGGCCTTGAGAAGACTGGCGCCTACATAAAGGGTTCCCAGTGGCTGCCAGTAGTTGATTTGCGAGGCGACCGTTTTGGAAGGAAATATTTCTTCAGGAGACCATGCCGGATGGATTAATGCGCATTTCATAAATCGGTCCCTGTCGGGGAAAGCGCCTCCCGTTCTTCTTTAAAGGTTTCAGAAATGGTTTCAGATGTGGCGGCCATCATCGCTTCGGCTGCAGCGATACCAGACTCCAGGGCATGGTCCATATTGTAATACTTGAACATCCCGCCCCTTCCTATCAAATGCAAGTTGCGATATCGATCGAGATAATCGCATATCTTTTTATGCTGCTCAATGTAACCGACTTCGAATAGCGGATAGGCCCTCGGGATGCGTAATATTACTTTGTCGATGACCTCATGGCTTTGGATAAAGCCCAGCTTGACCAGATTGCTAATGGTCGTATCAGCCAGTTCCTCATCACTCGCGCTCCAGGTGTCATCGCCACGGAAGCAGAAATGCTCTGTCACCAGCAGGGTCTTGCCTGCCGGCGCCATCTTGCTGCTCCAGTTTGTCGGTTCATGGATCCTGCCGAACGGAATTTTTTGTTCGGGAATATATATCCAGGTTTGATCGGTGATCCTTTCGCGGTTAAGTATGATGGTCACTAACACCAAGTCTCTGTATTTGAGCCTTGATGCCGCCTCAAGTACATCTGTCGGTGGCTTTGGATCGAGCAACTGCACCAGCGTGGCCACAGGGATGCTGGATATGAATTCCTTGCCTCTATGGTTACAGATCTGGCTACCTGTTTGCCCGGTCCTAGTGCTAACACTCTCTATTCTGTCGCCGCTATGATGAATCCGTACGATGCGGGAATCAGTAAGCACGCTGTTGTTTTTTTTGATCTCCTCCGCCAGCCTCTCTGCTATCCGCCCGATCCCCAGAGCGGGATAAAGGAACTCACTTGCCAGGGTGCGTTCATCGCTGGCGCTGTTGTTGCCATTGTATTTACCCCTATATTTAAAGATCGCCTTGCTGATGGCCTTGCCAAGTGAAAGTTTCTGGATGCGCTGCTCCATCCACTCCATACAGATCCGGTTGCAAGCAATGCCCCAGACTTTTTCACTGTATTCCCTGAAATAAATATCGAACAGGGTACGACCGAAATTACGCACCACCCAATCTTCAAGCGACACAATTGGCGTGTCCTTAACTCGTTGCCGTATCTGCTCGACTGCATAGTCCAGGATGATTCTTGAAACTGTCGGGATACCAAAGCCGGAAATGGCGTTCAACGGTTTTAACGGGTAGTCGAAATATTTGTCGCGCAACAGAATTTTGCTGGAGCGCCTGACCACAAGCAGTTCATCCGTCAGAACCTGCCTGATTAACTGTTCTGTTTCTCTATTACTTGCTTTAAACCGGTGACCGCCTAAATCGAATTTGAAGCCACGGTAGCTAACTGTTTTCGCCAGACCACCGACTGTTGTATCTGCCTCGATGACAAGAATATTCGTTCTGGAATTAGAATTGGATAAGGCATAACCCGCCCCCAGACCCGCGAGACCGGCGCCAAGAATTATGACCTCTTTTGTCTGACGATTGGTGTCGTCCATGGAAACTCCTGTGCATGGCCGGATATTTTTCCTCATCCACAAGCTACAGCACGGCCTGAATTACCCGCCAGAGTTCCTGTCAACGTCACTCTTCCATCAACTTACGGTAGTATTCCTGGTCTTCCGTGCTAATCCCCTCGGTAACTTCGCCGCCTCCGCCTCCGCCATAACTACCTGCCTCCACTGCCTCAAAAAAACCCGGCTCCACACCCGTGGAAGACGATATACTATAGCCTGCAAGAAAGCCCAGCAGCCCCGCTAGCAATGTAATTAACAGCCAAAGGTTGTTTTTCAACGCTATACTCCTATGTCAACAGTCGCGTAGATTCAGGTTATTTCAGTCTTCCTTGAGCAAATCGCGGTAATACTGCTCCATGTCCTTACCTAACTCTCGCGTCATCTCAGCTTGTTCACCACCCTTCCCGGTTAACATGCCTGTCTCTACCAGGGGCGGAAGACTGTATCCTATCAGGAATCCAACAAACGCTACCGTAACTACAATCACAACCCAAAGTTCACTTTTCATTGTACACACTCTCTCTTTGAACATTCGTTCTGTTTTACCGTATTACATGGTGTACCACATGTTCCATGAAATTGGCGATAACACGATCACACCTTGCATCCTCGATGCTTGCTCCAGGCAACATTCTACCTCGATGGAGAGAATGCAGTAGTATTGTCTGGAACAATCCTTGCCATGCAGTCGCCGCAATAACGAGAATATTTCAATTAATCAGAATTTCCTCAGCTCTTTTGTATATTCCATATAAACTTTCCTTCCTCGTTTCTCTTCTCGATGATTTCATCACCTGTATTGTCGCACATGGTGGAAATCGACTCCCCGGAGGATGGATTGTCAAATATCACCTGCAAAATATCGCCCGGTTTTATTTTTTCAATCGCCTTCTTGGTGTAGATCTGTGGATGCGGGCAAACGTACCCTTTTACATCTAACAGATATGTACCTTCATCTATCTTTTCGAACTTCATCGTGTCCATCACCTCCTTTTCTTTGCAGTCACCGGTCTAGAGTTCACCAGCTGAAAACTGCTTCGCCATCTTTCTCTCGGTCCACCAGTTGAAGAATTTAACACCGATGTAGGCGCCGGGAACCATACCTATGCCGAACAACCATCCAGAGGGGTCGCCATTTGCAACCCGCACAAAGAAGGCGCCAATATTACAACCGAGCGCGAGCCGCGAACCAATGCCCATTAATGCACCTCCTATGATCGCCCAGGTGGCAAGTTCGAGAGTAGGCTTCTTGAATCTGAATTCGTTATACAACAGCGCCATAATCATAGCGCCACCAATAGTGGCGAGCGACATCCAATCCGCCGGATTAATAGCGGGATTCGGAATACCGTTGACGTAGCCGAAAAATATATTGTCCATGTTATTCGAGCCGAGCTTCTGTAATGTCCAGCCGACCCATTGCGCTTCCTGTGTGGTTACATACCAATAACCGGGATCGAAGACGGTTCCATTGACCGATATACCAAAATCGAAACCCATTCTCTCCAGCAGTGTTCCCGCATTCTTGACGCCGAATTTCACCCGCATCCCTTGCAGCACCAACATGTGCAACCCCGCCGCGACCCCAATAATCAGGCCTGCGATCGCCGTTCTCTTGGAGGCCGCCAACATCGCCCAATAGCCTTGCACTTCATCAAGCAACGTCATTTTTGTATTGCCTGCCTTGAGTTTTTTCCTGACAAAGGCCTTGCGCGACCAAATAAAATAGACCACAACCAGAAGTAATGCCGAGGGCAACAGCACACCGATGAGGAAATTGCCTACGATCGCCCCTAAGGCCGAGGCATTGTCCCACCCCAGCATTTTCGCGAAGGTCAACACCGGCTGGTTCCAGACATAGCCGGCCAGATACTGATCGACCCAGCCGTCGCCAACGTTTATTGATGCAGGCAGTCCCTTCGCAAGTGCCGAGTGATGCCATGCTTCAGGAACCAGATTATTGGTCCACCCGCCAATGTCGACAAATATTGCCTGGGTCACGCTTATGGATAAGACCACCAGCAAGGCATTCATATTGCCTTCACCGGTTTTATATAAAGAGCCCGATGCACAACCACCCGCAAACACCATTCCGACTCCGAATATCGCCCCGGCGATCACTGCGTGGATACTGGAGGGCGCAGGATGAAAGGTGCTCAAACCCTGTGCAGTTACCAAGGAAGCGACAAATGCAAAAAGTACGATGGCAATGGTGATTCCGACTGCCATTCTCGCAACCCCAACCGCAAACAGGTCGCGGAATGCGGAGGAAAAACAGAACCTGCCATATTGCATGCTGAGTCCATATACCAGGCCAAACCACAAGTAGACAGAAAGATAAAGATAATACTCGCTATAGGCAAAGGTCCCGATGCTGACCAGGCCAAAGAAGCCCAGTACTGAAAAGGCCCAGAACCGATTCCTGCTTTCACCATTATTGATCATTTAATCAACCCCTGTAGTGTTTAATTAATACCATCTATTGCAATATTTCCCTGCCGCGGTGTCGTTGCAATTGTTATTAGCTGGTTAAACAGCTGTTAAAGGTGTTAATTTATGGATAGGGTCCGTACCGGCTTGTACACTCGTAATATCGTTTGGTACTTAAATACCCTGTCTGAAATCACCAATTCTTTGGCTATGCTGTAGTCGGCGATCCGATCTGCTATTCGACCTGGAACAATCTGCTTACGATTACTAAAAATGATTGCTACCGGAATGCTCTTTGTTGGTGTGTCGGTAGATGTGCCAGTGGATGTGTAAGCATCGGCAAGAAAGTATTCAGGATTCTTGTATTCCCATGTGAATCTCAATGACGATTTTTCGACCGACCGTGGTTTTTGAATCAGTGCTTCATTATAGCGAAACGCAAGCGTCTTTTGGGTAAATAAATCGAGAATGGGGACTGAAACAGCGGGATTAACGATTGAGCGTGCCGGTGGAAGCACTACCACTTCGATGGTTTCCGCATCCATAGTATCGAGATATTTCCCGGCTTGCTTGATATTAATCGCACTTGTGCTTTGTAAAAAAGGCAGATATCCGAACATCGCAATTACAAGTGCGGATACTACGGTGGACGAAACAATAAACTTGCTTATTTTTGTATTGCGGATTTCTCTAAATCCGTAAGATGCCATCAATGCCAACAACGGAAAAACCACAACGAGGTATCGCGCCCGCTTGATCTCCAAAACAACGACCAGCAGTAGTAACCAGCCAATAATTGCAACCTTAAGGTCTTTCTTTTTAATGGCAGCATAAATTGAAAACAGTGCTGCCATTGTAATATAGGGGTGTATCTGGAAGAAGAAGGTCGATGTAAAGCTCTCTCCCCAGCGCTTGAGCCCAGGTACTTGATAGCTTTGCAGAAGTCTGAGCTGCTCTGCAATAACGTTAAACTTCCAGAGCATGACGATTCCGATAAGGAGTGCCGCTGCCAGTGCTATCACGGCTGCGCGCTGAAGCACCACTCTCCATCCGTATTCAATGTGGACCAGAAAAATAACAGGGAGTACGCTGAGCATTAGCCAAACTGAATACTTGGATAACATCGCCAGCACGATTGTCACTGATGCCGATAACAGCAGCACCGTACCGCCTTGCCTGATGGCCTTGATCGTAATGAAGAGGGCGAGGGTAAAAAAGAACATGGCTGGGACATCAACCAGCATGAGTGGTACCTGAGTCAGCAAATAAGGTATGCCGAGAAGCAGTATTCCTCCATATAGTCCAACCGTCTTATCCCACAGTGTTTTACCTATCAGGTAGGTCAGCACAACCGTTGCGGAAAACAACAGAGTATTTAGTACCTGGATGCCTGCCCTGTATTCACCAAAAAACTTGAAAACAAGACCGTAAAGAAAAGGCACAAGCGGCAGATCCGTCCATACGGCAATTTCATTGCCCCACTCTTTAAAGAAATAGCCAATACCATATAGTTCGAGATACTTGGCTTGCACGAAATATCTCGATGCATCCACGATAACCTCTGGCTCTCCCCAAAAGATTGCAGCAATGGTGAAGGAAGCAATAAAAAGCCAAATCGCTGGTTTACGTATTGTGAGTGAAATACTGGAAAATACATAGGCAAGAAAAATACCGGTAACAAGCGCAAATATAATAGTAAGCGCATCAGTCCCGGCAAACACCCACTGCCAACTTGTCAGGCGGTTATCGTCCAACGAGCGCAAAACAAAAAGTACAAGAAAGGTCGTAAGGGTCAGCAGGGAGACCAGGACGGTCAGGAGAATATCGTTATAATGCTTTGGTTTGCTTTCTAAACCAATAATATTATCGGCAGTAGGCAACAAAACACCCGTCCCCGGCCACCACCGTAACCGGGGAATCGGACCGCGAAGATAATTCAGATCGGTTCCGCTCACTACAAACATGCCCCTGATTCTCGTGGACCATCTTTCTGTCTCACCACTTAACTTGCCAGCATGATTTTCCAGCGAACAAGACAAGTAATATCCACATTATCGAAACTATTCCGTTACCAACTTATCTACTCCGTGCATTACCAGGAGATTACCCGGTCACAGGAAAATATTTTTTCAACAAGATCCTCATAGGAGAAATCTCCTTTCTTCAGATCAACCACTTCAATTTGGCATTCCCTGGAATGCATATCGATTACTTGATCAGATAATTCCGTCGGGCCGTCATTCAATATGTGCAGTATATGCATTGTTATATAATTTTCCCCGGTTACTTTATGCATGTTGTGTTGCATGCATATCGCGAATCTATCGTTGTTACAAAACAATTACCCTGTCAGCATCATGGTTCATCATTGCATTATTAAACTGGCTTGCGCTGCTGATGTCCTTTGATA
Source organism: Gammaproteobacteria bacterium (assembly GCA_036986275.1). Classification (GTDB taxonomy): domain Bacteria; phylum Pseudomonadota; class Gammaproteobacteria; order Acidiferrobacterales; family SZUA-150; genus BTRG01. The sequence goes on from BTRG01000001.1 coordinate 9,655, forward strand.
AATCCTTTGTATTAATTCCGTAGTTCTTTGCGCTATGCTCGCACAGACTTATCGCAACCGCCGGCAGCTTCGCCAGTGCAGTAATTGAATCGTTTTCCAATAGCCTTGTACCCTCATCCATAACGAACATTATCACTTCATGATCCTTTGCTACGGCTGCCCTCGTGAGTCCTAGTATATGCTCAAGATGTTTATCCGTATTGACCAGGATTCCCAGTTTCATTCTTCGGCCCCGTAATCAATGACAGCCTGTGTCCATGCATGACTCACGCGCCATTGTGGACTTTTGTAGATGCACAACCACACCCTTCCTCGCAAACAAGCTGCTTTGCCAGTATACAAAAAATACTATGATGAGAGGTTAACGAATGAAATGATGCATTTGCATCATTTTCACGGCAGGATAGGTTCCCTAATTAATTAGGGAATCAAATGTTAATTTCAAATATCAATAAGGTAAAACGTGGTCGTACTCAAGCAGTTTATGCGCAACTTCCTCTGTAGAAAGGTATTCCTTACCCTCATTCCCCTGACGGTTGGAGTATATTTTCATCCCCAGTTCCTTTATTAACTCAAGATTGAGCTGGTCCTGTTCTGTCCCCGCCAACTTTCCATCAAGCATATATACATCAATGATGTCGTCTACCAGGCTGAGTCCCAGCGACATCCTGAGTGCTTCACTCTGTCTGTCCCTGATAAGTACGGCAATCTTTTTTACCATCGTTACCTCCTGATATTGGTCATGGTTATTGCTGGACGAGATTGTGCCGATATGCATAGGACACGGTTTCTACCTGGCTATGCACCCCGAGTTTCGCCTGAATATGCTGAAGGTGATTTCGCACCGTCACGGGACTGATGTTCAACAATTGGGAAATTACCGAAACGGTAAGACCTTCCGCTAGTAATTGAAGGATCTCCTGCTCCCGTGCGGTCAGTGGTGAGATCTTGGCGGAAGACAAGCGAACGTCGTTATCGGGATGGGGGTCGCTGCTTGATTGCCCTTGTAATGTGTTGTACTCCAGCACATCAAGTGTATCCGTGGCCTCTCCTCGATGAAGCAAATGTACGCACGTCCACAGATCCTTCCGTCGGGACGGTACCAGAACAATGCTTACCGAGAGCCTCAATTCATTGCCGTCGCCGTTACATACTCGAAGTGGAAAGGTTCCGCGAACATTTTCGCCCTGGTTCAAGCGGGTCATACAGCATCCCCCTCCACAGAAGGGCTGCCCCCTGGGGTCCTTTCCGCGCACAACCTCGCTACACGGGCGACCGAGCGCATGATTGGAAGGTGTGCCTAATAACTGGGCACAACTGGGACTCCAAAAAATGATCTTCTGTTTGGCGTCGACGGCGAAGACACCATCTACAGCACGAAAAAGTAAGTCTGCAAGGCTAGCCATTCTTAACCTCTTCTAATTATTGTGTTTGACTTCCATTCTTTTGGTCACAAAATCTTCAAACAGGTGGCGCCCTCTAAAATCTGTGTCTAACCCCAGCTTTAACGATTTATTGTGAATAAATGATACAAATAAATCATTGACGGAAATCAACGTATTAAATACATTTGAACGTTATTACTCTTATTTTACCGGGTTATTGATGTATTTCTCGGGATTACGTTCAAATTCCCGCTGACAAACCGGGCAACAGAGATAATACTTATCTCGTTTGTGGGTTATTACAATATGGGCCTTGTTTACGTTTATTCGTTTTCCGCAGACTGGGTCGATGTGTTTTTTCATTGTGACTTTCCTAACTATTTATTGCGACTGCGGAACAATGGCGGTATCCCTATAGTGGGGTTTGTCAATGCATCAGACCCCATTCACCCTCAGAACCTACTTGCCAAGTTATGCCTCATTAGGTTTCACCAGCAGCAACAAGAAAAATAATATTTAACTTACAACCTGTGTGCAGGTCACATGTCAAGCAGTGGCTGTCTCCTCGAGTTTGCCGTCTCGAACAGCGCCCTGAAATCACCATAGGGGAGGTTTTCTGCGTGGAGTTAAAGTAGCTGCTGTTGCCCTATTGATAACCGACGGGCGTGAAGCGGCTGGACGGTATCTTGTAACAAGGAGTCGGCTGCCTAAAGTGCAGCAGTATATGCCGGTAACAGAAGTGTCGATATGTTCGTTTACGCCTGTTTAACATGGACGCAAACCTTTCAGGCAGTCACTCAGATCAGATAGGAAGGCCCAGTTCTCTCCATAGACTGGCCGTAGGCTCAGAACGATTTAATGCATAAAAATGCAGTCCCGGCACACCCCCATCAAGCAGGGTATTGCAAAGCTCTAACGTCACGTCGAAACCGAAATCGCGTATGGCTTCGAGGTCATCACCATAACCCTCCAGTCGTGTCCACACCCAGCGGGGCAGTTCAGCACCGCATAACTTGGAAAAGCGTGCGATTTGCCTGTAATTGGTCAGGGGCATGATGCCCGGGATAATGGGCAGGGTGATACTATTTTTCAGGCAATCCTCGACAAAGCGAAAATAGGCATCGGCATTAAAAAAGTATTGGGTGATGGCGCCATTGGCGCCGGCGTCGACCTTTTTTTTGAAATTTTCCAGGTCTTGCTGAAACGAGGCAGCCTGGGGATGTTTCTCGGGATAGGCGGCGATTTCAATATGAAAGTGATCACCGGTTTGTTCGCGAATAAAGGCCACCAGTTGATCAGCGAATAAAAAGTGGCCGGCCTTGTCCTGTCCTTCAGGCAAGTCGCCACGCAAGGCCACCAGGCGTTTTACGCCAAGCGCCTTGTAGTCATCCAGGAGTGCCTGGATTTTTTCGGGAGTGGAGCCTATGCAGGTAATATGGGGCGCTCCAGCAAAGCCTTTATCGATGATTTCTTTTACAGTGTCGTAAGTGCCCGCCTGCGTGGTACCGCCTGCCCCATAGGTGCAAGAAAAATAATCGGGCCTGAGTTTGGCCAACTCGGCCATGGCTGTACCGAGATTTTGCCTCCCCTTTTCTGTCTTCGGCGGAAAAAACTCGCAGCTATAGATACGACCTGGTTGTTCAGTAGTCATAACATTTAGATATCCGTTAGCGATGTATGAAGGTGAAAGACCGTGGAGATATTCCACGGTCAATATTAACCCTCAAAATTAGTAACGGTAGTGGTCTGGTTTGTAGGGCCCTTCGACAGGAACATCAATGTACGCCGATTGTGCCTGTGTCAGCTTCGTGAGATCAGCACCAATCTTGTTCAGGTGCAGACGGCCGACCTTTTCATCCAGTTTTTTCGGTAAGACATAGACTTTGTTTTCGTAATCATCGGGATTGTTGAACAACTCCATTTGCGCCATGACCTGGTTGGTGAAGGAGGCCGACATCACAAAACTGGGGTGCCCGGTGGCACAACCCAGATTTACCAGGCGGCCCTTGGCCAGGACAATGATCTTTTTGCCATCGGGGAAGATGACATGGTCTACCTGGGGTTTGATTTCTTCCCACTCGTATTTTTCGATTTCGGCAATCTCAATCTCGGAATCGAAGTGACCAATGTTGCATACGATAGCCTCGTTTTTCATGGCCAGCATATGATCATGCGTGATCACGCCCATGTTGCCGGTGGTAGTGACAAAGATGTCGCCCTCCTTGCAGGCATTGTCCATATTGACGACTCGATAGCCTTCCATTGCGGCTTGCAATGCACAGATGGGGTCGATCTCGGTGACCCATACAGTGGCGCCCATGCCACGGAAGGCCTGGGCGCAGCCCTTGCCGACATCACCATAGCCCAGTACCACACAGATCTTGCCGGCGATCATGACATCGGTGGCCCGTTTGATACCGTCGAGCAAGGATTCACGACAACCGTATAAGTTATCGAACTTGGACTTGGTAACGGAGTCATTGACATTCATGGCCGGGAAAGACAGCTCTCCTCGCTCGGCCATTTGATACAAACGATGGACACCTGTAGTGGTTTCTTCAGTGACACCTTTAATACCGCCGGTAATCCTGGTCCACTTATCCTTGCTGTTAGCCAGGCTCTGCTCGCACAGGGCCAAAAAGACTTTCCACTCTTCAAAGGCATCGGCATCGGCTGCGGGGACTGCGCCAGCCGCTTCAAATTCGGCGCCCTTATGGACCAGCATGGTGGCATCACCGCCATCATCCAGAATCATGTTGGGTCCTTCCCCATCGGGCCAGGTCAGCGCCTGGTCAGTACACCACCAATACTCTTCCAGGGATTCACCCTTCCAGGCATAAACCGGAATACTCTGGGAGGCAATTGCCGCCGCCGCGTGGTCCTGGGTAGAGTAAATATTACAAGATGCCCAGCGCACTTCGGCGCCCAAGGCTACCAGTGTTTCAATCAACACGGCGGTCTGTATGGTCATGTGCAGCGAGCCGGTAATGCGCGCGCCTTTGAGCGGTTGCTCCTTGCCGAATTCCTCACGCAGGGCCATCAGCCCCGGCATCTCGGTTTCGGCTATGCGGATTTCCTTGTGGCCCCAATCGGCTTGGGATAGGTCAGCGACCTTGTAGTCGGTGAAGTTGCTGTCGATTACTGCGTTCATCTGGGATCTTCTCCAAGTAAACGAGCGCCGTTGTAACCGATGACTTGTCTCCGAGCCTGGCAGGTTGTCCTGTCGCAGCGCTCCTCAGAAACATGTTGCTAACCCTTGTGGGTGTAAGACCTGTACCCCTCGCCGGTGTACAGAGTTTCAAATAATAGCTTTCTCCTCTAATGGGCCGCTTTGACGGCTTTCGGCCCCAATGCCTCTTTCAGTACATCTGCCTTGTCAGTTCGCTCCCAGGTAAAGTTATCGCCGCTACGACCAAAATGACCATAGGCTGCGGTGGGCACATAAATAGGACGCAACAAGTCCAGGTCGCGGATGATGGCCTTGGGCCGCAGGTCAAAGTGTTTATTGATCAGGCCGGCGATCTTGGTGTCTTCCAGTCGACCGGTGCCAAAGGTATCGACATGTATGGACACGGGTTTAGCCACGCCGATGGCATACGATATCTGAATCTCGCAACGATCGGCCAGGCCGGCGGCAACTATGTTCTTGGCGACATAACGCCCGGCATAAGCGGCCGAACGGTCGACCTTGGAGGGATCCTTGCCGGAGAAGGCGCCACCCCCATGACGGGCCATGCCGCCATAGGTGTCGACGATGATCTTGCGCCCCGTCAGGCCGCAATCGCCAACGGGACCGCCGACCACGAAACGGCCGGTAGGATTGATAAAATATTTGGTGTCCTTGTTTAGCCACTCCGGTGGTAATACGGGCTTGATGATCTCTTCCATAACGGCTTCCGTGAGCTTCTCATGCTCAATCTCAGGGGAATGCTGAGTTGACAGCACCACGGCATCGATGCCGACCGGCTTACCGTCTTCGTATTTAACCGTGACCTGCGACTTGGCGTCGGGACGCAGCCAGGTCAGCTTGCCGCTTTTACGCACTTGTGCCTGCTTGTACACCAATTGATGTGCAAAGCTGATGGGCATGGGCATCAGGTTATCGGTTTCATTGGTGGCATAACCGAACATCAGGCCCTGGTCACCGGCGCCCTGGTCCAGGTCCACACCCTCGCCCTCATTGACGCCCTGGGCGATATCCTGGGACTGTTTGTCCAGCGCGACCAGTACCGCACAGGACTGCCAATCGAATCCCATGGAGGCCTCATAACCAATGCGCTTGATAGTGCCGCGTACGATTTCGGTCATATCCACCCAGGCGCTGGTGGTGATCTCACCCGAGAGTATGACCATGCCTGTATTGACCATGGTTTCACAGGCCACGCGGGCATGTTTATCCTGCTCCAGGATGGCATCCAGGATGCCGTCCGAGATTTGGTCGGCCACTTTGTCCGGATGACCCTCGGAAACGGATTCGGAAGTAAAAAGGTAGCTATGAGCCATAATGTGTCCCTGCTTGTTCAGTTGCGTTTAGGGCGCGAATATTAGCAATTCATTGCTCAAGAATCACTTTATTCAGGGGAGGTATGGGCGGTTGTGAAATTGTTTTGAGAAAGATTCAAAAATTTCCCACATTGGGTATGATATTTACATAATATTAACAACTATTCCAATATTCTTTTAACTATAGGGTAATTATTCCCACTTTTTTGGATAATTCACAATTAGAAATTATCTGTATGTTAATTGATCAGATTTAAAGCCAAGTGGGATAATAATTTCCTATTTAGGTAGTTGGTCTGTTTGAAACTGTTTCTTTTTGAGCCAAAGTGGGATTATCAATCAGTTCTGCTACCTCTTCCAGTGTCCAGAGATGGTCCGCGACGCCCGCTGCCATAGCCGGAGTAGTCTGTAAAGATTTGTGAACTCTCACAAAGTTGTAGTGTATGAAGTGCAGACTCGCGACATGTTGCGGGTTTTCGACATTCTTTGAGTAAGAGGTAATTCCAATGCGGGTTGGGACGCGCTATAGCCTGTTTTTGTTGGAGTCCTCGACCCATTTCTCAATTTGATCGACGATTCCTTGCAAATGCTCTCCAGCGCAATTCTCATATGAGATTGAGAATATATGTCCGGTTGGTGTTTTCCACATCGCGCTTGTAGGTGTGTGTTGTTCTATTTCTTTGCAGTGCAAATGCTCCAAGCGTTGGATTATCTGCCCTTTTTTGAGTATTTTTTTATCCCAGGGTGGTTTGTCCATGTGATACGTCTTTACCTACGCCGGCTCTAGAGTAAACTTCGAACGTATCACATATCTTATCCCCACCAAACCAACGGCTAATAATACTTTTTTGGCAGACCTCTTTTATTTCTACTACTAACCCGTCATTGTATTCGTACAGTTTTGCAATTGTAGGAACCACGTCCTTTAAAACTTGTTCTGGGTCTGCGCCCCATAACCACAAACCGGGTAGATCTTTGCTAGAAATGTATAGCACTCCATCATTGTTTTTTCGTTCTAAGTGTATAGTGGCAATATGATTGTTGTGCATTAGCAACCTCCTAGGTTAGGTGAAGATCACTTCTTTTATTGTTGATTTTATTATAGTTTATAATATCTATATGTAGTAGTTGCACGTAGTTTATATCACAAGATGTTGTTGTATTAATACACATGACAAATTTTATTTAGCAGCCGGCAACGGTTATTGTCAACCTTTAATAGTGTTTTTCCCACTTTTACGGTTAAAGCTGAGAAATTTAGCTACATTTTACCACCAGATTTCTTATATTTTGTAACCAATTAAATCTAATGTATTTAAATAAACAACCCCGCCGCAAGCGGACGGGGTATTGTTGCCATTCCTTAGAACAGTGCCAATTGATAGTCACTATGGAGTTTCTGGTACGTTCCGCCTTGCCCCTTCACATAGTTACCTATCATCGTTTCATCTCCATGCTTTCCAACGGTGCTGGCGAAATACCCATCACTCCAAAACTCACCACCCCAAAGCATTTTCTTTACCTGTGGGCAACGGTGAAATATCTCTCGTGCTGTCAGGCTCTTTATCAGTGTTACAAGCTTCGTCACACTGTAGGACGGTACAGACTGAACTAAAAAATGGACGTGGCTTGAGCACGCGGTACATTTCTGACAAGGCCTTGTCCAGATCGTCATCCCCCCAGGTGTTCCAGCACCTGCTCACAGACCACGGTATCGAAGCTGGCATCGGCAAAATCCCAGGTTTTCGTAATATCCTGTTGCACCAGACTGGTGTAACCACTGTTTTCAGCCTGTTTGAGTTTTTCGGGCAACAGATCAAAATCGTAAAACTCGGCCAGTTTGTCTCTTGGCCCCTTGGGCAGGCGCCCACAGCCGGCATCGAGGACCTTGCTTTCGCCAGTGGGTAATACCATTGCCAGGGCGGTGCTTTGGTAGCGATAGCACGCCAGTCGCAGGCGATATTTGCGGTTTGAGGGTTCAACATCGTAAACCATTACGGTGGGCGTATCGGAACGGGACATAAGCAAACCGGGGCTATCTTTCGGGTCCGGGATAGTAGCCATTACGCCTGTGTTTTACAAAAAGCGCCATCCGTATCGGGCGCTGGGTTATAATGCTGTGACCTTTAACGGGGCTATCTGCTCCATGCCTCACTCTGCTGACCTGCCTTTGAATACATCACGGTTATCTGGCCATTATCAGCCCTGTTTCGATCGCGCCTGGCTGCACCCGCGTTATTGGCCTACGTGGCTGGCTGCCGGGATTATGCGCCTGAGCGTGTATATTCCACGGGTGTTGATGGCAGGGATAGGTGTACTACTGGGAGATATTTACCGTCTGACTAATAACAAGCGGCTGCAGATAGTACAAACAAACATCGCCCTGGCGTTTCCGGAATGTTCTCCCGCACAGCGGGCCAGACTGGCGCGTGAACATTTTCGCGTATTGATGCAATGTATGCTCGATGTACCCATTTTGTGGTGGGCGCGCCCTGGCTACCTGGACCGTTATGTGCGTATAAAAGGGTTGGAGGAATATCGGCGGCAATATGAAGCTGGAAAGAACATCGTTTTGCTCAGCGGGCACTTCGTCGGTCTGGAAATGGGTGGGTCCATCATTACACGGCACTTCCCGAATATTGGTTTGATCAAGCCGTTGCGCAATCCGGTTATCGATTGGTTGATCGCCCGCGGGCGTTCCCGTTTTGGGGCCCAATTGTTTTTACGAGACAAGGGCATGCGTTCCATTGTTAAGGCCATCAAGTCTGGCTATGGATTTTATTATTTGCCGGATGAAGACCATGGGCACGAAAAGTCAGTGTTTGTGCCCTTGTTGGGAACAGACGTCGCCATGATTACCGGCGCCGCCAGGCTTATCGCAATATCGAATGCGGTGGCCATGCCGGCCTATGTACGGCGTCTACCCTGGGGTCGGGGCTATGAGCTGATCATCCACCCGCCGCTGGAGAATTTTCCGACGGGCAAGGACCAGGAAGACGCTTTCTGTATTTCTAAGGAACTGGAAAAAAGCATTCTCGATGTGCCGGCGCAATACATGTGGACATATCGCCTGTTTCACACCCGACCTGACAATGAAAAATCACCCTATGTCCGTGCCCGAGACCAACGTAGAAAGCGCTAATAAGGCCTATCGTCCCAATATCGTTGGCAGGGTCTGGTTGCGTGGTCTGTGCGTGTTGCCCGTGCCCCTGCTGGCATATGTGGGCCGCGGGTTGGGCTGGTTTTTCTATGTATTCGACAGGCGCCGGCGACATATTGCTGAAGTTAATTTAAAGTTATGTTTTCCAGAGCTGCAGGCCTCAGGACATAGAAACCTTTTGCGGAATCATTTTTTGACATCGGGCCAGGCCTTACTCTGTACGCTTGGTATCATTTGGTATCGACCACGCCGGCGTCTGACAAAATGGGTGCGGCTCATAGATCGTGAGCATTACGATAATGCGCTCAGGCAAAACAGGAACATCATTATTGTCGCGCCCCATTTCCTTGGTGTAGAACTGGCGTTTGCGCGTCTCTCCATGGAACAGGAAATTGCCGGTATGTATCGTCCGCCGCGTCATAATATTCTGCATTGGGCCCTGGATCATAAACGTCGTCAGTTCGGCGCCATTCCCATAGAAAATGATAGCTCGCTGAGAAAACTCATACGCATATTGCGTAACGGCATCCCTTTTTATTATGCCCCCGACCTTGACCAGGGCCGTGCGCCGCAACATGTGTATGCACCCTTTTTTGGGCATCCCGCGGCAACCGTGACAGCATTAAGCCGCTTAGCCAAAATGACCAATGCCGTTGTGATACCCTATGTGGCAAGACAGCTAGGTTCCAATAGGGGTTATGAGGCCCGGTTTTACCCGCCTCTGGATAATTTCCCCGGAGTTGATATCCAGGCGGACGCCGAGCGTATGAATGGTCTGATTGAATCCTGGGTGCGCGAAAATCCAGAACAATACTTTTGGATACATCGCCGCTTCAAGACACGCCCGGGTAGTGAGAAGTCTCTATACAAATGAACCCTCCCGTTACTGAATCCAGCAAACTCTTCAGAGCCGCGTTCCTGGCTCCCAGGTATTGGCCAACCTGGGTGGGCATCGCCGTGTTGCGTTTAATCGTCTTGCTTCCCTTGCCAGTCATAGCCCTGCTGGGCAGCGCATTGGGCGCGATACTGTATTTTCTGTTCCCCACCCGGCGCCATATTGCGTTACGAAATATCGAGCGCTGCTTTCCTGAATGGAATGTTGAGGCACAGCGGCGTTTAGTGAGAAAGAATTTTCGGGTAACAGGGCGTTCGGCGCTGGAGATCACATTGGCCTGGTGGAGTTCCTATGCACGCCTGCACCGTTTGGTGCAGTGTCGTAATCGGCAATATTACGAACAAGCGGTTGCCGGAGACAAGCCGGTAATACTGTTGTTCGGGCATTTTGTCGCTGTGGAGATGGCCGGTATGTATGTGTCCAGTGAACGCCCGGCGATCGATATTTATAAGGCTGCCCACAATAAGCTGATGGATGCCTTTATCACAAAAAGCCGTCTGCGCTTTGCCGGCGCCCGGGTGGTGGAAGTGCGCGAGGGGATCAAGGTCGTCGTACGCGCCGTCAAATCCGGCAAGACATTACTTTACCTGCCAGATCAGGACCCGGGTCGGCGACGCGGGATATTTGTACCTTTTATGGGCATACAGACGGCGACGTTTGATGCCTTGGGTAAGCTAACGCGGCTGACAAATGCCACCGTCGTTCCTTGTTTCATCAAGCAACTGCCCTGGGGGCGGGGCTATGAAATCATATTTAAACCCGCGCTAAAGGGGTTTCCCAGCGGAGATAATGTGGCCGACACCACGACCATGAATGCGGCCATCGAAGAAGCCGTGAGAGAAATGCCGGATCAGTACTTCTGGGTGCACAAACGGTTTAAAACCCGGCCGGAAGGTGAAGAGGATTTTTACGCCAGCTAGCTTATCTAACCCCTCCAGAACGCTGGCGTAAATAACACCAATAGGGTGAACAGCTCCAGTCGACCCAATAACATGGCGGCACTGAGCACCCACTTGCCGGTATCGGTGAGACCGGCGTAATCGGTACTGACACCTCCCAGGCCCGGGCCGAGGTTGTTGAGGCACGCCGCCACCGCTGAGAAAGCCGTAACCAGGTCATTACCTGTACTGACCATAATGAGCGACAGCGCCGCATAGCTGAAGACATATAAGGCAAAAAATCCCCAGACGGCACTAATGACGCGATCTTCCATAGGCTTACCACCAACTTTAATCGGGAACAAGGCATCGGGATGTATCAGACGCAGTATCTCGCGTCTGCCTTGTTTATAAAGTAATAACGCGCGTATCACTTTCATGCCTCCCGCGGTAGATCCAGCACAACCGCCTATAAAGCTGGCCGTAATCAGCAACACGGGAAGAAACAGGGGCCACCAGTAGAAGCCGCTGGTGGTGAAACCTGTGGTCGTCCCTATGGATACAGCCTGAAAGATCCCATGGTGCAAGGTCTCTTGCATGGTTTGATATGTGCCTTCGTTCCATAAGACTGTGATCACGATGACGCTAATAATCAGAAGTAGCGACAAATAGGTTTTGACTTCGGCATCTACAAAATAGGGGCTAAGATTGCGTTCGCGCCATGAGATAAAATGCAGCGCAAAATTTATGCCTGCGAGTATCATAAAGACTATGCCCACCATCTCAATTGTGACGTTATTAAAGTAGCCTATGTTTTGGTCATGAGTGGAGAATCCGCCGATGGCGATAGTAGAAAAACTGTGTCCTATCGCATCAAAGGGCGTCATGCCCGCAAGCCAGTAACTTAAGGCACAGGCTACAGTCAGACCGAGGTAGATATACCAGAGTGCTTTGGCCGTTTCTGTGATACGCGGCGTCAGTTTGTTGTCTTTCATCGGGCCGGGGGTCTCGGCGCGGTATAATTGCATACCGCCCACGCCCAGCATGGGCATGACTGCGACGGCAAGCACAACGATACCCATACCGCCCAGCCATTGTAATTGCTGGCGGTAGTAGCGGATGGACTGGGGTAGCTCGTCAATGCCCGTTAATACGGTAGCACCTGTGGTCGTGAGCCCGGACATGGATTCAAAAAAGGCATCCGTGAAGGCCATGTGGGGATGTTCGGCAATAGCAAAAGGCAGAGAACCTACCAGAGCCAACAAGGTCCAGAACAGGGTAACAATGATAAAGCCTTCTCGTAAGCGGATATCTTGCTTTTTCATGTAGACAGGCAAAAACAGAATCAGCCCGACAATAAAAGTAATACTGAATGCAGAAAGAAATGCCTTCAGGGCGCCGTCCCCATAACCATACGATACGATTATGGGTGGCAGTAGCGTAGAACTAAACAGGATCAGCAGCAGGCCGGTAATACGTTGAATGACAATATACCGCATGGTTTAGAAGAAGCTGTAGCTCACCTGGAACAGCTTTTCTACTTCGCTGATGCGGCGCTTATCGACAAGAAACAGAATGACGTGGTCGTCAGCTTCTATGACGGTGTCATGGTGGGTGATGATGACTTTATTATTACGTACAATGGCGCCAATGGTGGTGCCTCGAGGAAGTTTAATGTCCTGAATGGCGCGACCAACGGCCCGTGATGTAGAGGAGTCACCGTGGGCAATAGCTTCTATGGCTTCCGCGGCCCCCCGGCGCAATGAATGCACTGCCACTACATCACCACGTCTGACATGGGCCAGCAAGCTGCCTATCGTGGCCTGTTGCGGTGAGACTGCAATGTCAATCTCGCCACTCGATTGCACAAGATCGACATAGGACGCGCGGTTGATTAATGACAATACCTTGCGTGCACCCATACGTTTGGCCAGCATACTGGAAAGCACATTGGCTTCATCATCATTTGTCAGGGCACAGAATATATCAGTGTCTTCTATACCTTCACGTGTCAGCAGGCCTTCATCGGCAGCATCACCCGGCAAGACAACGGTCTTCTGTAATTCCTCGGCAAGGGATTGCGCCCGCTGGCGATTGTGATCAATAAGTTTTACAGAATACTTTTTGGATTCCAGTGACCTGGCAAGGCGACGACCAATATTGCCACCCCCTGCCAGGATGATGCGCTTAACAGGCTTGTCCAGTTTGCGCAGTTCACTCATAACAGCACGAATATTCTTTCGCGCAGCAATAAAAAAGACCTCATCATCCACTTCGATGACGGTATCGCCCTCAGGCATGATTGCCCGGTCGCGGCGATAGATAGCCGCTACACGGGTATCAATACTGGGCAGGTGATTGCGTAGCTCACGCAGTTCGTGGCCTACGAGTGGCCCCCCATGATAGGCCTTGACCGCCACCAGCTGGACAAGACCACCGGCAAAATCCAGCACCTGTAATGCGCTGGGGTATTTGATCAGGCCCTCAATGTAATCCGTAACAATTTGTTCAGGACTGATAATGGCATCTATGGGGATGGCACTTTCAGAAAAAATCTCAGGATGATTGAGGTAGCTCAGTGCGCGTATGCGTGCAATCTTGGTCGGTGTATGAAACAGGGTATAGGCGACCTGGCAGGCCGCCATATTCACTTCATCGGAATTCGTGACCGCAAGTATGATGTCGGCATCTTCAGCGCCGGCGGCATGGAGTATGTCGGGGTGTGATGCATTCCCTTTTATAGTGCGCAGATCGAGCCTGTTTTGCAACTCCGTCAGGCGCTCCCCGTCCGTATCAACGATGGTGATGTCATTGGCTTCATGGACCAGGTTTTCGGCAACCGAGGAGCCTACCTGGCCGGCACCGAGAATGATCATTTTCATGGTTTTTTCTGACTATCTTTTTTTAATGCTTTGGGATTGATATCGAGTTGTTTAAGTTTTCTGTACAAGTGCGTACGTTCCATACCCACTATTTCCGCCAGCTCACTGACATTGCCACCAGTCTCGATTAAATGGTGCTCAAGATAGGCCTTTTCAAAGGCATCGCGCGCCTGCCGCAGGGGCAACTCATAAAGTGGAGCAGTGCCTTCGAGGGCTCCATGGGTCTGCGTCGAAACGCCCGCTTGCAGTGTTTGTGTAACTTCGTCAAGAGTCACTTCCTTGCCGCGGTTTACGACCAACAGGTGTTGAATAAAATTTTTCAGCTCCAGAATATTACCCGGCCAGTAATGATTTCGCATTAGGTTAACGATAGCTGTCGAAAACACGCGATAAGGCAGGCGCTTGTTTTCTGTAAACCAGTTGACATAGAGGTTTACCAGTTCTGGAATGTCTTCCCTATGTTCACGCAAGGCAGGAATATGCAGGTTGACCACGTCCAGACGATAATAAAGATCTTCACGAAAGCGACCGGAAGACAGGATGACTTCTTTGTTCAGGCTGGTGGTAGCGATGATCCTGGCATTGGTATCAATGGCCTTATGTCCGCCTATACGCAGGAAACGGCCCTCTTCCAGCATGTGAAATAATCGAGTCTGTGTCTCCTGATCAAGATCAGCTATTTCAGTTAGCAATAAGGTTCCACCACTGGACTGTTCCAGTATGCCTGGCATGATCTTGTTTTCGTGTTCACTGCCAAAGAGTTGTATTAAAATGGTTTCGGGCGAGGTGGCAGCGAGACTGATCTCTATAATAGGATGGTCACGGCGCTCGCTATGGTCGTGTATGTAGCGGGCAGCGAGGGTCTTGCCTGTGCCCGGTTCACCGGTAATCAGCACACCCGCATCTGACTGGGCAATACCTTCCGCGGTTTGTCTGAGCTCGGTCATGAGCTTGCTCTTTCCGGTCAAGGGAGAGGCTTCGTTTATGCGGACAACTTGTGTGCGGGCGGGTGGTCTGGGTTGCACCGATTGCAGTGCATGTTCTACCGTGAGAAGAAGTTTGCCCATGGAAACCGGTTTCTCTATGAAATCAAAGGCCCCTAGTCGTGTGGCCTCAACCGCGGTTTCTACATTACCGTGTCCGGACATCATAACAACAGGTGCAGAAACATTTTGGTCCTCTGACCATTCCTTCAGTAAAGTGATGCCATCAGTATCAGGCATCCAGATATCGAGTAACACCAGGTCCGGCGGGTGTTCGGAATAACAGCTTTTGGCAACTGCGGCGTTTTCGGCCGTGACCACGCTGTAGTTTTCATCTTCCAGGATTTCCTTGATCAGTCGTCTGATATCGGGTTCGTCATCAACGACCAGTATATCGGCACGGCTCACGTACCCTGCTCCTGATTTCTCATATCGTCATGAACGTCGGTTTCAGTCGTAGCCACTTTGGGGCCATCAACGGGTAAACGTATGATAATCCGTGCACCGCCTGATTGCATGTTTTCGGCCCAAATAGTGCCATGGTGCTCATCCACTATCTTCTTGACGATAGCCAATCCCAGACCCGTGCCTTTTTCTTTACCTGTAACATAGGGGTCAAAGAGTCGCCCCATAAGTTCCGCCGGGAAACCCGGACCATTGTCCTCAACCTTGAGCTCGATAAAGTCGTTTTCGAGTATCTTGACCATGCGTGTGCTGATGCTGAGTTTCGGTGTGGGCGTGTCTTGGGTGGCATCAACGGCATTGCGCAACAGATTGTGCAACACCTGTCGGATGCGGCCGCTGTCCAGCATAATCGCAGGCATCGCATCACCCAGGTCAAGTGTTGTAGTCAACGACTTGATGCGGCTTGATGATTTGTACAGTTCAACAACATCCTGAATCAGGGTGTTAAGGTTGATGGATTTGGCGTGTACTTGTGAGGGACGGGCATAATCTGAAAACGCATTCACCATGGTTTTCAGCGCTTCGACCTGATCGACTATGGTCCGGGTGGATCGGTCCAGCACGTCCCGTTCTGAATCAGTCAATTGATTCAGCAATTTATGCCTTAACCGCTCAGCGGATAACTGGATGGGGGTCAGTGGGTTTTTAATTTCATGGGCCAGGCGACGCGCCACCTCGCCCCAGGCCGCCTCGCGTTGGGCCTGGATCAGGGCCGTGACGTCATCGACCACGATCACGTAACCTTCTCCCTCTTTACCGCTCCCGGGTATGCGCGTGCCACGCAATATCAGGGTGCGTATACCGGAACGTCTGGACAAGGTTATTTCCTCCAGCCATTCATTCTGATTTTTCTCAATATGACCCACAATGGCATCAACAAAGGTAGATAATTCAGCCTTCCTGTCGGTCAAGGCAGTGATGGGCTGATTTTCAATAGAACTCAGATGAGTGCCCAGGATTTGCTCGACCACTATGTTATGCGTACGCAGCTGGCTGTTGGCGTCCAGTGACAGCACGCCCGATGATAAATGCCCTAGCACTGTTTCCAGGTAGGTGCGCTGTAATTCTGTTTCCGCCTGGCTGTGTTTCAAATCGTTTTGGGCCCGATTGATTTCACGGGTCATGGTATTGAAGGAATCTACCAGGATGCCGAATTCATCACGGCTGGAAACAGGCAGTTGTTTGCTGTAATCACCCTGTGCTACGGCTGCGGTGCCTTCGGCCAGATCGCGTATGGGCGCCATCAGTTTTCGGGCGCCAAAGATAGCACCTGAAATGGCGATCAATAACGCTAATAGCGCCACCAGAGACAATGTTAATGTGAATCCGAATTTTAAAGGCCCGCGCAAGTAAAGCAGCTTTTCATATTCAGCAAAGGCAGACTGTACACTTTCCCCCAACTTGGTGAATCGTGGCGGCAAGTGTTTCAGTACTTGCAGTATGCGCATCGGTGCGCCGACATTCTGAGAATAGACTGGCACCACCACACGCAGCTGCAGTTCAGATTCGCCGACGGGATCCAGGTTGGCATACGTCAGACCTTGACGTATCTGTGACAGGATGGCTTTGCCTGGACGTGCGGGTAACAGACTTTGTGCTTCGGGCCCTTCCTGACTACTGGACGCAATGATAAGTCCGTCCTGTGTAAACAGCGTGAGTTCAGAAATCGTATGTTGTTCACGCAAGTATCCCAGTGTTGTCAGGGCCAGCCTGTCGGAAGTACCTTCCAGCTCGACAGCCATGTCTTGTGATGTTTTTACCAGTTCCTGTTTCATCGCATCAAATGCAGTTCTACCTAAAATCAGCGCATCATCCATGGCTTGTTCAATCTTGACGTCGAACCAGCTATCGATGCCTCGATTGAGCGCGTGTAGCGAAAATACAAAAACAATAACCACAGGCACCAGGGTCAAGGTGCTAAGCATGATCAGTAGGCGTAGCGTCAGGCGTGAACCCATGACGCGTGCGCGAAATTGCTGCAGGAGGTTGTGCACATTGAGCACAATCAGCCCGATCAGCAATACCACGCCGGTGATGTTAATGATTAATAAGAGGGAATAAACATTCCCGAACAAGGCGGAATTTTGCGTTGCTGCATTCATCATCAACAGTGTTGCCAGCAACAGGACTGACAATACCGTTAGCGGAAGTATGCCGGTGGCGTATCGGTTTAGCGCTGAACTTTCCATGTCGTCCAGCCGCTGTTCAGGTGCCAGGAAGGTGAAGTATAGGCTACCGGGCGCAGTGCTACGGGCAAGGGTTCTATCGCCAGGCTGGCGCGCAGCAAAACGTTGAATTCGGCCTCTGACTTGGGCAACTCCTGTTTGAGAGACAATTCCAGGTCTTCCAGTGTCCCCATATATGCAAGGGCCTGTTGTAGTGAAGTAAAGCTTTCTGTTTTGTCGGGTTCTTTGGCGTGACCCTTCACCAGATATTGTCCGGATAGCGCGTGGTAGCGAATCTTGTGACGAAACTCCCATTCCTGCACAAGCTGATCCCAGATGAAGGGACGCTTACGATAGAGTTGTAATTCTATGATGACTTCCAATGGTATGCCCTTACTCAGGGCCTCTTCGGTCTTTTCGCTGAGGCCAAGATCAAGCTCGCCATTCAGCAGCAGGGATTGGTCCTTGATGACAGGGGTTAGCTGCGTCACACTAAACTCGGCAGTGGCCGTGAGCGGTAAAAGGCTGATCACGAACAAAACAGTATATAGCGCGCTAACTTTTTTTGAGCAACGCATAATAGAATCCATCATGTTCCCCATCACCCGGCAAGAGTTGGCACCCCGTTTGTAGGCGATGGCCAAAAGATAACGGAATCTCGGTGGCGTCCGTGTGTTGTTGAAGAAAGGCCGACAGTTGTTGTTCATTTTCTTCCGGCAGTACAGAACAGGTGATGTACAGGAGCTTACCGCCGGAGGCCAGTAACGGCCATAGGGCATGCAGTATTTGTCGTTGTATCGTGCCAAGTTGGGCCAGGTCCCGGGACGTACGATGAAGTTTGATATCTGGGTGTCTTCTTATTATGCCGGTGGCCGAACAGGGAGCATCGACGATGATATGGTTATAAGGTGTTTGGTCCCACCAGTCACCAGGTTGCCTGGCATCGCCGATTACAATATTGGCTTGCAGACCCAGACGTTTGAAGTTGTCTTGTATGAGATGGCCACGTACCGCTTCCTTTTCCAGTGCCGTCAGTACGATGCCGGGATAATGCTCCAGTAAGTGCGCACTCTTGCCGCCCGGGGCGGCGCAGGCATCCAGGACACGTTGCCCCGTCTGCATGGAAATTATGGAGGCCGCGCGTTGTGCGCCCTCGTCCTGAACCGAGACCCAGCCCAGGTCGAACCCGGGTAAGTGGGACACGGGACAGGATGAGGGCAGATAAATCCCGCAATCCGTATGATCCATGGGCTTCCATGTTATGCCGGATGTGTCCAGGGTCTGCCCGTATTCCTCACGGCTCGTTTTCAGCGCATTGACCCGCAACCCCATGGGCGGGCGCTGGTTGTTGGCGGCTAGCATCCCCTGCCAGTGTTGGGGCCAGTTCGTTTTCAGTGTTTCGACCAGCCATTTCGGGTGCGATTGGGAACTTTGCCGCAGGGCCGATGGCCAGAGCGTATCGCGTTCACGCTGGAAGCGTCGCAAGCAGGCGTTGATAAGGTTGCGTGCCCAGGTTTTATTGAAAGCAACACAGGCATTGACGGTTTCATTGACCGCTGCATGAGGCTTGATGTCCAGAAACTGGAGTTGATACAGGCCGATCATGATAAGTATCTGCAGGTCAAGATCCTTGGTCTTGAGGGGCTTCTGCAATAGGGTTTTGAGTACCGATTCCAGGGCGAAATACCAGCGTATGGCGCCATAGCTGAGCTCATGAACCAGGGCACCGGTATGCTGGTCTTGTTCGCGCAATCGATTACGTACCCTGTCCAGGACCTGATCAAGGAAGCCGCCTTGCACTACATCGAGAACGATGCGAGTGGCCAATACGCGAGGATCGGAAGGAGTCACGACGAAACTAGCCCGTTGGTTTGCCCAGGGTGTCGCCGGCCCGTAAGGGGTGGCCATTGAGGAAGACCGCTGACTCCAGGGGTTTGCCGCCTTCCGCTTGTAGCTGAGTAATCAACAGCCGGCCTTTCCCGGTTTGAACGGTGATGCCTTTTGCCGAGATATCTAGCACGGTACCCGGCGATTCGCGCGTATGGTCTGAAAGGGCTTCGGCGCGCCAGATTCGTAAACGCTTGCCGGCATGGTGAGTGCTGGCCACCGGCCAGGGGTTAAAGGCCTGTATTTTACGCGCGAGAGATTTCGCCGGCAGCGACCAGTCGATTGCGGCTTCAGCCTTGCTGAGTTTGCGCGCGTAACTTGCCTGCGCATCATCTTGTTGTATTGCAGCGATACCGCCTTTTTCCAACCGGCTCATCACGGATACGATGCGCTCGGCACCCAGTTGCGCCAGCCTGTCATGCAGTGTCTGCGCGGTATCTTCAGGCTGGATGGGCGTTTCGGCCCGGTCCAGCATTGCGCCGGTATCCAGACCGGTGTCCATTTGCATAATTGTGATGCCGGAGACGGTGTCTCCTGCTTCTATGACACGCTGAATCGGTGCCGCACCGCGCCAGCGAGGCAATAAAGAGGCATGGATATTCAGGCAACCCAGACGCGGCAGGGTCAGTACTTCGATCGGCAGTATCAGACCATAGGCCACGACGACCATTAGGTCTGGTTTGAGGGCTGACAGGGCGGCGATGTCATCGGCATGTTTGAAGTTTTCGGGCTGATATATAGGGATACCCTGTTTCTCGGCATAGTCCTTCACCGGGCTGGGCGTCAGCTTTCGGCCCCGGCCCGCGGGTCGGTCGGGCTGAGTGTAGACGGCCAGAATCGTATGACCGGCGAGGATCAGGGCCTCCAGGGGAGGGACGGCGAAATCAGGGGTACCGGCAAAAATGATGTTCACGGCAGGCCTACATTGCAACGCGTTGCTGTTTCTCCAGTTTTTTCTGGATGCGTTGCTGTTTCAGGCGAGACAGGTAGTCAACAAACACCTTGCCATCGAGGTGGTCGATTTCATGTTGTATGCAAACTGCTAGCAGGCCCTCAGCATCCAGCTCAAAGGTTTCTCCGTCTCTGTTCTGCGCGCGAACCCGGACGCGCTTAGCACGGGTGACGGAGCCAAAGATGCCGGGGACGGATAAACAGCCCTCCTCCATGGTTTCCTCGCCTTCCCGGGACACTATTTCCGGATTGATAAATACATTCAAAAGGTCATGATTTTCGGAGATATCTATTATTATGACCCGTAAATGGACGTCGATTTGGGTTGCGGCCAGGCCGATACCGGGTGCGTCATGCATGGTTTCGGCCATGTCATCGACCAGGGTGCGGATCGTATCATCGATGTTGTCAACCGGTTTGGCTACCGTGCGCAGGCGGCGATCCGGGTAATGCAGTACATGTCTTATGGCCATAGTGGATATCGCGACAAGGGCCTGGGATGGCCATCAGTTCCCATTCTTACTAAACTGGTTTATTATTAATTCAGAGGCTACTGAATAACAAGCGAAAATAGTCTAAAAAACCCAGAACATTTCTTGGTGTTGCCGAGCATCATCGACTACACTTTTGCTAAAAGATTACACGGAAAGATCGCGTATGTCGCCTGTCCACACTCCTAAATTCGCCGCTCTGCTCTTGGTGGCCTTGTTTCTGGCCCTCCCGGCCCGCGCCGACGTACTCGAATTACAACCGGGACATCCCGATCGATACACTGTGCAGCGTGGCGATACCCTTTGGCATATTGCAACAACATTTCTTAAGAGCCCGTGGCATTGGCCCAAGATCTGGAAAATTAACGAACAAATCGAAAACCCACACCTTATATATCCGGGCGATGTAATCTTGCTGCGCTGGGTTGAGGGCCAGCCTGAGCTGACGGTCTTGCGTAGTGAAAAGGTGGCGCCGCCGGTCTCCGATCAGGAAGTCACCATAGATCCGGATGTGCCGGTCGATAAAGGCCACGCCTTTCCAGAGCGTCGTGCAGTGGGGGGGCGCCTGAAACTGAGACCCCAGGTGCGGGGCCGCGATCGCAAGGAGGCGATACCGACCATACCACCCGGTGACATCGGGCCCTTTTTAACGCGCCCATTGATCGCCACCGAGGATATGCTGGAAGATTCCGGTTATGTCACGATAGGGCTGGACGATAGACTCGCCCTGGGTAATCTCAGTCCGTTCTATGCGCGTGGTTTGAAGAACAAAGACCATAAGTTTTACGTGGTGTACCGCAAAGGCCGCAAGCTGAGAGATCCGCATAGTAACAGCATATTAGGATATGAGGCGATCTACCTGGGGGATGCCAGGCTGGAGCGCTATGGCGACCCCAGTAAGTTAGTGCTTACCAGTGCGGGGCGAGAGATATTAGCAGGCGATTATTTGTTTGAGGTGGATGATATCCCGCCCTTGCCCATCTATCACCCCCATGCCCCGGATAAAAAAGTCGAGGGCGCCATCCTTGCCGCCCAGGATGCACTCTCAGAATTTGGTTCCCTGACGGCGGTGGCCGTGAATTTGGGAGAACGTGACGGGATGGAACAGGGACATATCCTGCGTATTTGGCGTGATGCCGGCAAACGTCGTGATCCGATCACGCGAAGATTTTATAAACTGCCCTTGGAAGAATCGGGTTTGTTGATGATTTTCCGCACCTTTAAGCGCGTCAGCTATGGCCTGATATTGCAGGCCGATCAACCGATTTCCATACTCGATCGCGTCACCACACCCTAAGAGACTACGAACAGATAAGGATAGGCACCAGGCAACCGAAACGGTTACACTGGTGCTTCGTTTGCGCGATCTTTCGTTGTGACACAAGGAGGTGTGGCATATGGATCAGGACATATTGTCTTGCTGGCTGGCGTTGCAGCGTACACCCGGTCTGGGTGCAAGGTCTTTGGATAGGCTTTTGGGGCACCTCCCAAACATAAAATCCATCTTTCATTCAGCACGTGATGAGCGGGCAGAAATATTGGGCTCCGGACACAGGGCCGTGGGTGGTCTGTGTGAGCCTGTCAATGACCGGGAACTGGATGCCGTTCAGGCATGGTTGCAGACCTCTCCTTACCACCACGTCTTGTGTTGGACAGATAGCGACTATCCAGCGCTATTGAAAGAAATCCAGGGTGCACCCCTGATCCTCTATGTCAGGGGCCGGCCTGAAGTGTTGGCCATGCCGCAACTCGCCATTGTTGGCAGTCGCAATCCCACATGTGGCGGCAACGAAAATGCCCATCATTTTGCTTACGAGCTGGCTAAGTCCGGTCTGGGTATCACCAGCGGCCTGGCATTGGGTGTGGATGCCGCTGCACACCAGGGGGCATTGGCTGCCGGTGGCATGACGGTGGCCGTGGCAGGCACCGGCCTGGGCCGGGTTTATCCTGCGCAACACATGGCACTGGCTGAGGCCATACAGGAGCAGGGGGCACTCATCTCGGAATTTCCACTGGACGCCAGCCCGCGACGGGAGCATTTTCCCAGGCGAAATCGTCTCATCAGCGGCCTGTCATTGGGAGTCCTGGTCATTGAGGCCGCGGTGCGTAGCGGTTCGCTGATTACCGCGCGGCTGGCCGCCGAACAAGGACGTGAAGTCTTTGCGCTACCGGGCTCCATACATTCACCCCAGGCGAGAGGTTGCCACCGCTTGATACGCGAGGGTGCAAAGCTGGTGGAGTCACTGCAGGACGTGCTCGAGGAGTTGGGGCCCCTGGCGCAGTTGGCATTGAATGCGTGCGGCCAGGCGCAAGACAGACAGAACATCGAGCCGGGGCCGGACTATGGACTGCTGGAATATATCGATTTTGACCCAATATCAGTGGATATGCTTGTGAATCGCAGCGGATTGACGGCAGATGTGATTTCCTCCATGCTCTTGCGCATGGAGCTGGGTGGCCTGGTTGAGGCCTGCCCCGGGGGTATGTACCAGAAAATCGCGCACTGAGGCGCTTCATTCTTGCCTGAACCGGGCGGCGCGATGAAAGAGGCAACATGAAAGAAAAGATTTTTGATGTATTGATGTACTTGTTTGAGAACTATATGGACGATGCACAGGAGATCGGACCGGATCAGGATGCACTCATCGTCGAGTTATCTCAGGCAGGCTTTCCTCGTGGTGAAATCAATAAGGCCTTCCTTTGGCTGGAGGAATTGTCGACGCTTCGCGATGCGATGCCGACGGGTATGATATCGGCGGCACGCTCAGACACGACACGTTACTTTATCGCAGAAGAAATAGAAAAGATTGGTCAGGAAGGTCTGGGGTTTTTATTGCAGCTTGAAAGACGGGGCGTGCTGGATGCCTTGTCCCGGGAGATCATCATCGACCGCATTATGGCGCTTGATACCTACGATATTGAGCCGGAACACCTGAAGTGGATAGTGTTGATGGTGCTCTACAATCAGTCGGGTCAGGATCAGGCCTACAACTTGCTTGAGGATCTTGTGCTCAGTGACCAGGAAGATTGCCTGCACTGATCAATGTATCCTCGCGGATGGTGTCCGCTGTGTATACGCCCTAGTCGGTTGACCTATTATCAATCCTAAGCTAATTAGTGAAACAAGGATGCTACCAATTCGTTTGGTGGGTTTCAGTTATGCCTAAACATTTAATTGTCGTTGAATCACCCGCCAAGGCCAAGACCATGACCAAGTATTTGGGCAAGGATTTTACGGCCCTGGCGTCCTATGGGCATGTGCGCGATTTGATTCCCAAGCAAGGTGCGGTGGAAACCGAGGCCGACTTCAATATGAAGTACGGGCTCATAGAAAAAAATGCCAAGCATGTAGAAGCCATCGTCAAGGCCATGAAAAGGGCTGATGCCCTGTATCTTGCAACAGACCCGGATCGGGAAGGCGAGGCGATTTCCTGGCATTTGCAGCAGATATTGCAGGACAGGGGCGTACTGGACCATAAGCCGGTGCACAGGGTTGAGTTTCACGAGATCACCAAGAAAGCGATAAAAAATGCCATTGAACACCCCCGGGAGCTGTCCAATAACCTGGTGGATGCCCAGCAAGCTCGCCGTGCACTGGACTATCTCGTCGGCTTTAACCTCTCGCCTTTATTATGGAAAAAAGTACGCCGGGGTTTATCGGCCGGGCGTGTACAAAGCCCGGCCTTACGCATGATAGTCGAGCGTGAGCAAGAGATAGAGCGTTTTGTGGCAAAAGAATACTGGACCATAGAGTCTGATGTATCGGCAGAGAAAAAGAATTTCAAGGCCAGATTGACACACTTTGAGTCGGAAAAGCTTGAGCAATTCTCCATTACTAATGATGGGCGTGCGACGGAAGTTGAGCAGGCCTTGCTTGAGAAGGCACAAGGCAAACTCAAGGTTATCAAGGTCGAAAAGAAACAACGTAAACGCAATCCGGCGCCACCCTTTACCACTTCAACCTTGCAGCAGGAGGCATCACGCAAGCTTGGGTTTACTGCCCAGCGCACCATGCGCGCGGCTCAGCAACTGTATGAAGGTGTTGAGATCGAAGGCGAAACGGTTGGCCTGATTACCTATATGCGTACCGATTCCGTGAATCTTGCGGCTGAGGCAGTGGAAGAGATGCGCGAGTTGATAACGCAGCGCTATGGTTCCGAGAACCTGCCGCAAGAGTTTCAAGTCTATAAGAGCAAATCCAAGAATGCCCAGGAGGCCCACGAGGCTATACGCCCGACGGCTTCGGCGCGCACTCCCGAGGATATGAAGAAATTGCTTACAGCTGAGCAATTCAAATTGTATGGTCTCATCTGGAAACGCACCGTCGCCTGTCAGATGGTCCATGCCACTTTGGATACCATGGCCATTGATCTCGAGGCCGGCAGCGGCAATATCTTCCGGGCGACCGGTTCCACTGTGGTCAAACCAGGTTTTATGGCGGTATACGAAGAAGGTAAAGATGATGCCAAGACAGACGAAGAAGACGCATCCCTGTTGCCACCGATTAAGGAAGGTGAGTCGATTGAGTTGAAAGCGATACGCAAAGAGCAGCATTTTACAGAGCCACCACCACGCTATACGGAAGCGAGTCTCGTAAAGACCCTGGAGGCGTATGGCATAGGACGTCCTTCCACTTACGCCAGTATTATTTCCACATTGCAACAACGAGAATATGTGTTACTGGAGAAGCGCCGCTTTGAGCCCACTGATGTCGGCCGAGTCGTGAACAAGTTTCTGTCGCAGCATTTTGAAAAGTATGTGGATTACGATTTTACGGCAAATTTGGAAGATCAACTGGATGCCGTGTCACGCGGCGAAAAAGAATGGAAACCTTTATTGAAGGATTTCTGGGTCGAATTCAAACGGCAGGTGGATTCCAAGGAGGATGTTGAGCGTCCGGGTGTGGAATTGCTGGATGAGGACTGTCCCAAGTGCGGCAAGAAGGTAGCCAAACGCCTGGGCAGAAATGGCTATTTTGTTGGCTGTACCGGTTACCCGGAATGTGATTATACGCGCAATGTGGATGATGCCCCGGGCTCTACCAACGAGCCCGAAGTGGTTGAAGGACGCAAGTGTCCTGAGTGTGAGTCGGATCTGGTTATCAAGCGTGGCCGTTACGGTAAGTTTATTGGTTGCAGTAATTACCCCAATTGTCGCCATATGGAACCGCTGGAGCCACCGGAAGATACCGGCGTGCCCTGCCCCGAGTGTCGCCAGGGCAATATGCTCAAACGCAAGTCACGTTATGGCAAGGTCTTTTTTTCCTGCGCCCGTTATCCGGATTGCAAGTATGCCGTCTGGAACCGACCGTTGAATGAACCATGTCCTGATTGCGGTCATCCCATGCTGACGATAAAGACCACCAAGCGCCGGGGTACGGAAAAAGTCTGCCCGCAAAAGGAATGCAAATACGCTATTCCCTATGAGGATTACGAAGAGGAAGCGGAAGAATCCTGATATTCCGCAACGGCGCATCTGTATTGACTCGTGGGTTCAATATGATAACGAATAATATTGCCTCTCAGTTTCATACCGGCCACCGTGTCCTGCCGCACTTTATTAAGAAGGGCCCGCACAAACAATTATTTGTGGTCCTGGCCGTAATAATATTGAGCACGGCCTGTGTTCATCTGGTAGAACAAAAGCCCGGTCTGGGCGCGGTCATCGCCTGGAGTGAAATCAATGGTTGGGCCGAAGACGATCATGCCCAGGCCTGGCCCGGCCTGCGGCACAATTGTTCGCGGGCCGCGCTGAGTGCTGTCTGGCAAGAGCTGTGTACAGAGATAGCGCTGATATCTGAGCCGGATAATGACATTGCCCGGGCCTTCTTCGAGACACATTTTGTCGCTCGTGAACTGCTGGCGGAGAATGGCGATGAGGGTTTAATTACCGGTTATTATGAACCGTTGCTAAAAGGCAGCCTGACCAGACAAGACAACTTCCGTTACCCGATTTACCGGCGCCCGCCGGATTTGATCAAGGTCAACCTTGGTGAATTATACCCTGAGCTGAATGGGCAACCGGTTCGTGGTCGCCTCGTCAATAATGAAATCGTGCCCTATTTCAGCAGAAAGGATATCGATAACGGCAGGGCGCGCCTGGGCGGCCTGGAAATTGCCTGGGTGGACAATGCAATTGATGTGTTCTTTCTTCATATACAGGGTTCGGGACGCATACGGCTTGAAGATGGTCGAGAGATTGTTGTTGGTTATGCCGATCAGAATGGTCATCCCTATGAGTCTATAGGTGGGAGCCTCATCCGGCGCGGGGCCATGGAACCGGAACAGGTCAGCATGGACAGCATTAAGGACTGGCTGCAACAGAATCCGGTTGATGCCAGTGACGTATTGTATGGCAATTCCAGTTATATATTTTTTGAGCAACGGGATGCAGCAAAACCCGGGCCAATAGGATCGTATAATGTGCCGTTGACGGCGGAACGAAGTATTGCGGTGGACAGGCGTTATATCGAGCTTGGCTCCCCGGTGTGGCTGGATACCACCTTGCCAATAGAGAATACGCCTTATCGCCGCCTGATGCTTGCCCAGGACACAGGCGGTGCTATCAAAGGTGTTGTCAGAGCCGACGTGTTCTTCGGGCGCGGACAGTTGGCGCGTGAGCGTGCCGGCATGATGAAACAGCCTGGCCGCCTTTATGTGCTCGTGCCGGCAGCCAGGTAATGCCGGTAATCAATATACGGGTCTGCAGTAGCCATGAGTACAGTCATAGGCCATTTGTGATGCAGCTTAAAATATTATCGTTGGGTTTTTATTTGCTATTAGCCCTTGCCGCCTGTACGGAAAAACAGGATATACAAAGTGGCGCTTTGGCCATTACCCGCGCCCTGGTGGAGCCGCAAGCCGTAAGTAAGGCATCTGCCTGGTGGGAGCCAGAACGCTATGCGGAGCCGTCTGCCTTTATCAAAGATATGCAACAAGTCAACGTCTATACCTATCTCAAGGCCCGCCGCCGCCAGGGCGCAGACATGCGATACAAGGTGGCTGCAGTCACACAGGAATCGAAGACTGCGTTCAGGGCAGAAGTATTTATAGATATCGTCAGCCATGACCAGACTGCGAAGTCAGATCGTTACCGGGTAAGTCTGGGCTTCAAAGCAGAGGAGCCGGATATCTGGAAGCTAAACTCGCTCAGTATAGACAAGGAGTAGGACGTGTACTATCTGAAACTTTTTCTCGATATATGCCTGTGGCGCGCCAAACCCCAGGATGTGCCGACATCCATTACCCTGTTGGCGTTGGCGCTTTTTATCAATCTGGTTCTCAGCGTGCTGAGTTTACTGGGCAAGCTGGAAATGGGTGCTGCGTTAAAAGTGGCTGTGGCCGACCTGGTGCTTTTGGTGGCGTTGGTGCACACAGCACTCTTGTTGCGCAACAAGGGAGTACGTAGCCAGCAAACCTTATCGGCCCTGGCCGGGATCGGGGTGTTTTTCCTGTTGTTGAGCTGGATAGCAGATTTCGCATTCTCTGGCATTACCAATAATACTGGAGCCATTTTACAGTTTGTAATTCTGGGTTGGTATCTATTTATCTTCGCAAACATAGTCAAGCAGGCAATGGAGTTCCCGTTACCCATCGGCATAGCCTTCGCGGTATTTTATCTTTTGCTTTCCATGGGTCTATCCGGCGCCCTGGCCCCGGAGCTGATATCCGAGGCCAGGGGCTGATGCATATTCATATAATAGGTATATGTGGCACCTTCATGGGCGGCCTGGCCATACTGGCCAAGGAGCTGGGTCATACCGTGAGCGGTTCAGATATCGCTGTCTATCCGCCCATGAGTGTGCAATTGCAAGAGCAAGGCATCAGGCTTATGGAAGGCTTCTCTGCCGACAATCTTGAGCCCCGACCCGACCTCGTAATCATTGGTAATGCCTTGTCACGCGGAAACCCGGAAGTCGAGGCGGTGTTGAATCGAGGCCTGTCCTATACCTCAGGCGCGCAGTGGCTGGGCGAGAACGTGCTCTATAAGGACAGGTATGTCCTGGCTGTGGCCGGCACCCATGGTAAGACCACGACGGCCAGTATATTGGCCTGGATACTGGAGGCGGCGGGGTACAAACCGGGTTTCCTGATCGGCGGTCTGCCGGGGAATTTTGGGGTCTCCGCCAAGCTGGGCGCCTCCTCATTTTTTGTGATTGAAGCCGATGAATATGACACCGCCTTCTTTGATAAGCGCCCGAAGTTTATCCACTATCGCCCACGTACGTTGGTGCTGAATAATCTTGAGTTTGATCATGCGGATATCTTTGCTGATATCGGCGCTATCAAACTACAATTCCACTACTTGTTACGCACGGTTCCGCAACAGGGTCAGGTTATCATTAATGCCGACGAACCGGAATTAAAAGATGTTCTCGATCAGGGTTGCTGGAGTCAGACACAGTTTTTTAATCAGCAAGCGGGTTGGCAGGCCAGGTCCCTGGCCGAGGATGGCAGCAGGTTTGAGGTATTGTTGGGTGGTCAGGCCCAGGGGGCAGTATGTTGGGGTATGGTTGGACGGCATAATGTATCCAATGCACTGGCTGCCATGGCAGCCGCTGCCCATGCCGGTGTGACAGCGGAAACCGCTATTGCTGCCTTATCATCGTTTGCGGGGATAAAGAGACGGCTGGAATTGCGAGGCACGGTGAATGATATCGCGGTGTATGATGACTTCGCCCATCATCCTACGTCGATACGGGAGACCTTGGCGGCCATGCGGGTGCGGGCAGGGGATCAACGCATCGTCGCCGTGATGGAGCCACGTTCCAATACCATGCGCCAGGGTGTACATAAGAAGACGTTGGCGCCGGCCTTATCCATAGCGGATAAGGTGATTATGGTTGCTGATCCCGATATGACCTGGTCACCGCAAGAAGTCATTGATGCATTGGGTGCCAAGGCTAAACTGGTCAACAATGTCGATGAGGCCCTGACGCAGCTGATGGGTTTGCTGGAACCCAATGATACTGTCGTGGTGATGAGTAACGGTGGCTTCGGTAATATACATGAACGTTTGTTGCGGCGCCTGGGCGAGCAAGTGCCTGCCTAGGGATGTTGAACTCACTTGCTCGAGTGGGTACTAACTGGATGTTGAAAAAGTCCTTTCGTGGCCTTCTTGACTCGCAAAGCAAAAGCGTGGTTTTTTACTTTGTTTCATTTTTTACTAATCCATCCTTTAATAGGGATGAGTGCTTTGTAGACTGGAGAGTGCAATGAGCAGTGTTCGAACATGGTTTTTACTGATAGGTATAATGTTCCCTGTATTGAGTATGGGGGGATATGAAGAGGGCGTACACTTTATCGAGATCCCCTTCAGTGAGTCTCCGGAAACCGGTAACAAAGTAGAGGTGCGTGAGTTCTTCTGGTACGGCTGCCCATATTGTTACAGTCTGGAGCCTGTTTTGGAGCGCTGGCTCAAGAACAAACCCAAGGCAGTCACGTTCGTACGCACCCCGGCTTTCATGCCCAGACGCATAAATCATGGCAAGGCCTACTATGCGTTTGAGGCGCTGGGTAAGTTGAACACCATGCACGGCAAGTTTTTTTCCGCGGTCCAGTCCGATGCCAATCGACTGGAAAAGGTGGCGCGCATCGTGGCTTTTGTGGAAAAGAATGGTATCGACAGCAAGGCCTTTAACAAGGCCTACAATTCATTCGATGTGGACCGCAAAGTCAAACTGGCCACACAATTAGCCCAGAAATATGGCATAAATTCCGTGCCTACCATGGTTATCGACGGGCGCTATTTGACCAACGGCAGCATGGCGGGTGGACATGAGGGTCTTTTGAAGGTGGTGAACTATCTGGTTAAACGTGTAGCCGCGGAAAAGAAGTAGCTCCGCGGTGTGACAATTGTTTTCGTAAGAAACAGGCCAACCCAGGGCAATTCAGTTATATATACAGGGTATTGTAATGTTAGCTGGCAGATTGGCCGTATTACTGGGAAGTGATCAATGAAAGCCGCCATACTTTTTGTGAAATGCCTGGAGCAGGAAGACGTGGAATACATCTTCGGTATTCCCGGCGAAGAAAATCTGGACGTCATGGATGCGCTGCTGGACTCACCTGTCCGATTCATCACCACGCGGCATGAACAGGGTGCGGCCTTTATGGCCGACGTCTACGGCCGACTCACGGGCAAGGCCGGTGTTTGTCTGTCTACCCTGGGTCCCGGCGCCACCAATCTTGTTACCGGTGTCGCCGATGCCAATATGGACAACGCCCCGGTTATCGCTATTGCTGGTCAGGCCGCGACGACCCGCTTGCATAAAGAGTCCCATCAAGTCCTGGATCTGGTTAATATGTTCAGGCCGCTCACCAAGTATGCCGCCCAGATATTGGAGCCTGAAATTATTCCCGAGGTTGTGCGCAAGGCCTTCAAGCTGGCGCAGGTGGAAAAGCCCGGCGCGTGTTTCATAGATTTTCCAGAAAATATCGCCGAGATGGACACCAGCGCGGAGCCCCTGCATGTGCAGTCTGCCATGCTGCCCAGCCCGACCTCCGATCGTATTGAATATGCGGCCGAGATTATTTCCAGGGCCAAGTTTCCTTTGATCATGGCCGGCAACGGTGTCATTCGCGCCCGTGCCTGCGAGGCATTGGTGGCGTTTGCGGAGAAAATGAATATCGCCGTGGCCACGACCTTCATGGCCAAGGGCGCCATCCCTGGTTCGCATGACCTGAGTCTGGGCACGGTAGGTCTGCAATCGCATGATTACGTGTCCTGTGGCTTTGACAGGGCCGATGTCATTATTTGTGTGGGCTATGACATCGTCGAATACCACCCTTACCTGTGGCACAAGACCAAAGATAGAAAAATTATTCATATTGATACGCGTCCCGCGGAAGTCGACGCCCACTACATTGTCGCCGCCGGTGTCATAGGGGACATTGGTGAATCCATGCGCGCCTTATCCGCCATGGCCCAGCGTCATGATGGCAATGATTATGATGGTCTGCATGATGTCATTATGAAGGAGCTCAACTGGCATGCCGATGGTAATGATTGCCCGCTTAAGCCCCAGCGTATCATGCTTGACCTACGAGAGGCGTTGGACAGTAAGGATATTGTTATTAGTGACGTGGGTGCACACAAGATGTGGATCGCGCGCATGTATCAGGCGGAAGAACCCAACACCTGTATCATTTCAAATGGTTTTGCCAGCATGGGGATAGCGGTGCCGGGTGCTATTGCCGCGCGCTTGGCCAGGCCTGAAAGCAAGGCCGTGGCCGTTACCGGTGATGCCGGTTTTTTAATGAATTCGCAAGAGATTGAAACCGCCATACGGCTGGGCATATCCATCGTGATACTCATATGGACGGACAGCGCCTATGGACTGATTGAATGGAAACAACGTGTCCAGTTTAATCGCACTTCCGGTATTGATTTCAAGAATCCCGATTTTGTGAAATATGCCGAAGCCTTTGGCGCCAGGGGCTATCGCATAGAAAAGGCGGATGAGCTATTGCCAACACTCAAGAAGGCGCTGGCCGATACTACCGTGAGTATTATCGATTGCCCGGTGGACTACAGCGAGAACTTGAAGCTCACGGAAAAACTGGGCGAGAAGATTTGCCCGATCTAGTTAGCCAAATAGTTAATAGCGCCCGGCGTCGGATGAAAGCGCGCGCAAGAAGTACTGGCGAAAGGGGTCATGGTCGTTGCCCCGACCGGCTGATGATGGACATGAATCCGGCCGGCCAAACCATGCCGGGTTATTCGCTAGCGGAAATCACCGGGCAACCGACGGAGATGCTCCATGCGCACTATGTTGAGTTTGGCGACAGGATTCGTACGGCCTTCAACCAGGGCGAGGCTGTCCAGATTGAGAGTTATTGTTATTGTTTTCAAACTTTTGCGCTTAATTAGATATTCCTAATCGAATATGTCCGTCACCAAGCAAAAGGATATTGCCACCGACGGGTTGTGGTATGTAGCACATGCCGTGGGCGGCTTGGTGATATTGCTGGGTGGCGTGGTCATGATGGGCTGGTTTATGGACTCAACCACCCTGGTACAGCTGCGGCCGCAGCTGGTGCCGATGCAATTCAACTCCGCGCTGGGATTTGTACTGTGCGGCGCGGGTCTGTTGTCGCTGCTCTATCACCGATCGCGCTTGGCCATGGGGTGTGGCGGTTTGTCGGCGGGGCTTGCCCTGGTAGTGCTGTTGCAATATCCCTTTGGCGCCGATTTCGGTATCGACCGCCTCCTGTTCGAGCCTGATATCACCACCAAGACCGCCGCCCCCGGCCGCATGGCGCCAGGCACGGCCCTGGCCCACCTGATGAGCGGACTGGTCCTGCTGGCGCTGGCCGCGCGGTGGTGGCCGCGCCTATATTTGCTGATGGCGCGGGTGTTTGGCATGGGTGTTTTTGCCCTGGGGCTGGGGAACCTGCTGGGCTATGCGGTGGGTGGAGAGACGCCTTACGGCTGGTCACACCCCACCTACATGGCGGTCCATACCGCGGCTGGATTCATGCTGCTCGGGGCCGGACTGCTGGCCTACATCTGGCGCCCGATCACAGGGCCAGATCAGAGAACGTCCCGCAGCCTGGCCCTGGAGAGTGGCATCGGGCTGGCCATCCTGGCCGTGATTCTGTGGCAGTCGCTGCTGGCCCGGGAGCGTTTCCAGCTGCAACAGAATATCGAAAGGCAGTGTACACATCTTGCGCGCATGATCGAGGAGACCATCGAATCCGAGATCCTGGCAATCATGCGCATGGCCCGGCGTTGGGAGCACCAAGGTGGCACGCCTCAGGCCCTCTGGAAGACAGATGCCGCACGCTATATTGAACATAACCCGGGGCTTCAGGCCCTCTCGTGGGTGGATCCTTCCATGTATGTGCGCTGGATCGAACCCTTGCAGGGCAATGAAGCCGCCAAGGACTTGTATCTCCCCTTTGAGCCACGCCGGGCACAGGCACTGGAGACCGCCAGACTGAAACGTGTAACCACCGCGACGCGCAACATCGAACTAGTGCAGGGAGGCACGGCCATTATTGTCTATGTCCCCCTCTATATTGATGACCGTTTTGATGGTTTTATCGGTGGAGTATTCCGCATCGACAAACTACTCGCACCCATCGTTACCAGCCTGGCGCGCAAGGATTTTCGGCTCGAGTTGTTTGAAGGCAACGAAGAAATCTACCGTCGAGTGGAGCCAGGCGCGGTTTATGAGCCGAGCCTGAGCCAGGAACAAACGTTTGGCATCGTCAACCTCGACTGGCGTCTGCGTCTCCAGCCCAGCCAGGCACTGCTGGCGGAACTAGGGTCACCGTTGCCACCGATTGCGTTGATGGCCGGTCTGCTGATGGCCCTGTTGCTGGGTTTGGCGATGGACCGCGCCCACGCGGCGCGGCAACAGGCCGGCATCCTGGCAATAGAGGTCGCTGAACGCAAACGCGCGCAAAAGGCGCTGGCGGAATCCGAATTGTGGCAGCGGGGCATTTTCAATGCCCTGGAGGAAGGCGTGCTGGTCGCCACTCCCGACAGGAAAATGGTCAATATGAACCCGGCGGCGCAAGCAATGCTGGGTTATTCCCAAGTGGAAATTGCCGGCCAACCGACGGCAATTGTCCATGTAGACCCTGATCATGTTGTGGAATTCGGCAGTCGCATCAAGGCGGCCTTCGACAAAGGAGAAGTCGCCCGGTTTGAATTCGAACTCAAACGCAAAAACGGCGAGCTCTTTCCAACCGAACACACAGTCTCACTGCTTAAGAATGAGCAGGGGGAAGCGATCGGCATCGTCAGCACCCTGCGCGATATCACAGTGCGCAAGCAGGACGAGGAGGAGTTGCGCAGGCATCGCCAACACCTGGAAGAACAGGTAAGGGAGCGGACCCGTGAGCTGCGGTTACGCAATGAGCAACTACAAAGTGAGATTGTTGAACGCAAGCAGTCGGAAGATCAATTGAAGGCGCAAACCCTGCGTAATGAAGTTATTTTGGCGACTACGCAGGACGGATTCTGGATGGTCGACCTTGAGGGTAATGTATGCGATGTGAATGAGGCTTACTGCCGGATGGTGGGCTACACCCGGGAGCAGTTACAAGCGATGACCGTGGCGGATCTCGAGGCGAGTGAAAGCCCGGAAGAGGTTCAACTTCACATTCAAAGGATACGTTCCCAAGGTTATGATCGCTTTGAATCACGGCACCGGAGCAAAGACGGCACACTCATTGATCTGGATGTCAGCGTCACGCTGGCAAATTTGGGGGGGACGCAGGTCTTTTTCACCTTCTTTAGGGATATCAGTGAACGCAAGCAGATAGAAATTGACCTGAACGCATCCAGGGAAAATCTTCAGCGGCTTACCGCGCACTTGCAAACGGTTAGGGAGGAAGAGCGCACCTTGATTGCACGGGATGTTCATGACGAACTCGGTCAGGTCCTGACGGCATTGAATATGGATGTGTATTGGCTGCGAGAACATATTCCTGAGGGTCAGACGGAAGTAAAGCGAAAGGTTCTGTCTATGCTCCCTCTCATTGTATCCGCTATCGAGTCGGTGCAACGCATTACCTCAGAACTCCGGCCCGCCATGCTGGATGAGCTGGGCCTGGGGCCAGCAATACAATGGTATATGGAGGAATTCCAGAACAGGAATGGAATCAAGTGCCAGGTTTCTATTGAACTCGACAAAGTGCAGCCTGATACAGACCGAGACACGGTGGTGTTCCGGATTCTGCAGGAGGCACTGACCAATGTGATACGGCATGCAGGAGCGAGCCGGGTAAGTCTGAATATCAACAGTGGGGATGATTATATTGATATGTGGTTGACAGACAATGGAACGGGAATCGACCCGTCAGCATTAGATCAGGAGAACGCTTTTGGTCTTTTGGGTATGCGGGAACGTGCTCTCACCTTTGGCGGCAATGTTGATATCAAGGGACGCTTAGGTGAGGGCACCACGATTATGTTGCATTTGCCGATGAGCCATGATCCCACAGGGATGTGAGCCCCGGAAAATCAAGAGCACATACTGTCTCCCCGAATGCCCTATGGTTCATTCGAGTGACTTGCCCACATAACTGGCGAGGAGGAGTCTGTGGCCAAGCATGATCACTATTCATGTCATAATCAACTTCACTGGGGTAGGGCAATTATTGATCAAGGGATTGCTGTATCGGTGGCTGAGTTAGACAAAAGCAGTGGTGATCTAAGGCAAACACCAATAACAAGATAAGACATATACCGATAGATCGAATATCCTGATCTTGTAGTATTTTGTTTAGGTATACTTGCTATGCAGGGAATGTGAGCAAACCAGGGAGAAAACTGAGTGGGACTATCTACCACGGGGTCTAAAACACCCCATGAAACCGATCACAGTAAGCGATCACCGGGTCGCGAGCGATTCAGGGTACTGATTGCTGATGACCATGCCATCGTGCGCGCGGGATTGAGGCAACTGTTGGGTGAATGCCCGGATGTGGCAGTCATAGGTGAAGCCACTAATGGTAATGAGGCACTGAGAAAAATTCGTGAACAGGACTGGGATGTGGTGATACTGGATATTTCCATGCCAGGGAAAAACGGACTGGAAACCTTGAAACAGATCAAGAGCGAACGGCCCAGGCTTGCTGTGCTGATTTTGAGCATGCATGCTGAGAACCAGTATGCCCTGAGGGCGCTCAAGGCCGGCGCCGCCGGCTATCTAACCAAGGGCTGTATCCCCGAGCAATTGCTGGCGGCGATCGCTAAGGTGGTCAGGGGCGGTAAATACATCACCCCGGTTTTGGCGGAGAAGTTGGCCAACGCGCTGGATCCCAACGTGGGGGAGGCGCCGCATGATGCCCTTAGCAACCGGGAACTCCAGGTCTTTCAACTGCTGGCCGCCGGTAAACAGGTGAGCCAGATCGGAGAGGAGTTGTCGCTCAGCACCAAGACCATCAGTGCCCACCGGGCCAATATCTTGAAGAAAATGCACATGAAGAACAATGCCGAATTGATGTTTTATGCCATCGACAATGGTCTGGTCAGCCGTGACCAAGTTTCGCAGATTGTGAAAGAACCACGCTAATGTATCGGGCCCACCCTGCCCCGAGTAATGCCGCACACGGGTTGTGGCGAAGCGAAATCCTGAAACTACTTTCAAAATAACCACTGACCCCGGATAGCGACAACCCCATCCGGGCCACTTGCTTATTTCGTCTTGCCGGGCTTATGCCCACAGGGCACAGCATACTATCAATCATTGAAATCCCTGGATTTCGGTCGTTTCGTATATCCGTGTACGCAAATGCTCTGACGACATTCGTACTTCCCGGTCATTGTTAACGCGATACTTGCCTTGCACCCGACTAGGTATTTTCTGCAGCACCCTCAGCCTAACTCTGAGCTACATACCATCAAAACGCCTAGTTGGATTGGTTGCTACTTCCTATTCACTGTGTAAGGCAAAGCGTCTAGTAAATATGTATAGAAGGACATGATGCGCACGGGTGCATAAGACCTAACAATGCTGATGCTACTGAACCAAGGCAGACATTACGGTATTGAAAGTAAGGAAAGTACTTAAAGTAAGGGGTGAATGGATTATGTTGCTGGCTGAGGCCAATAACAGACACGTCCCTTTTCTTTCATTTCATATGGAGGTTTTCAGTCATCTGACGCGGAAGGATTAAGGCACCACTGATAACTTCTTTAGAAGTTTCTAAAAGATACTACGTGCTCACGGATGTTGATGGCATCAGACAAACACCGATTCAATGCTCAGCCTGATACGTAAGGAACAAGCCGCGTTTCCCTGATTAAGATTTATGGTTAGTGATCCGACAAGGAGAATCAACCGCAAATGAACATGGTCCGTAAGTTGGCAAGACAGACATGGAAAGGATAATAGAAATATGGGTACAGCAACAGACAACCACATTAGCTGGATGAGTTACAAGAGGTATTGGATTGCTCCCGTGTTACAGGGGGTGATGGCGTCATCGATACTCCTGGTTCTCAATCCAGTGAACCTGGTGCTACTTGTCGCAATCGCCTTGATTGTAGTTACCGCGATCGTGGTTTCAATGTGGTTATCAAAATCGTTCACGCAGTTCAAAGAGAAAAAACAGCAGGCCTCCCCGGCATGGTTTCTTACGGATGACGCGGAAGGACGAGAGGATGAGGAGTTGCTGCAGAAAACCTTGCAGATCTGGGAAAGGCAAATTGAAACGGCCCGCGGTCAAACCCGAACCGCCATTACGGATCTGGCAACCCGATTCTCGGATCTGGCGCTGGACCTGGAAAAGGCCGTGACGGCCGCACGCAGGGCAACCGAAGAAGTGGATAGCGACGACAACACCGGCGGCATCGTCGAGTTGTTCAATAAAAGTGAGACGGAACTGGCATCGGTGATTTCTGCCTTGAATGAGGCCCAACTGTCGAAGCAGGACATGGTCAGGGAGATCAGCGAGCTGAGTGTGCACATGGAGAAACTGGTGATCATGGGGGATGAGGTGGGCAGCATTGCCCGACAAACCAATCTGCTCTCCATCAATGCGGCTGTCGAAGCGGCCCGGGCGGGTGAGGCCGGGCGGGGCTTTGCCGTCGTGGCGGACGAAGTGCGCAAACTCTCGACAGAATCAGCAGACACCAGTAAGAAAATCACCGAACTGGTACTGAACATAACCAGCTCAATGACTACGGTGGTCGATCTGACGGACAAGACCGCGCAGCAGGATCAGGAATCGGTCAGGACATCAGAGCAATCGATACACACTGTCATGGGGCGGTTTCAAAAAGTTACCACGTCATTGATGGATTCAACAACAGAACTGGCGGATGCGGGCACGGGTATACAAAATGAAATCTCTGACGTGTTGGTGTCATTGCAATTCCAGGATCGTGTCTCGCAAATATTAGAGCACGTCATAAAACACATTACAGTACTACGTGAAAGGCTCGAACTTCTGGAAGCCACGGGCGATTTCGACAGCGTTGCGCCTATCAATGTGCAGTCATGGCTGGACGAAATGGAATCAAGCTATACCACAGTTGAGCAGAAGCAGAATCACCGGGGAATCGACAATCACAACCCCGCTAAAACACAAGTGGCATTTTTTTAAGGACCTCTTTCCAGGACAAATACTATGAGCAAGACCATTCTTATTGTTGATGACTCGTCGTCCATTCGCCAAGTCGTGGGGCTCGCCCTCAAGCGCGAGGGTTATGAAGTGATCCAGGCCGAAGATGGCGTGGACGCACTCAGTAAACTCGATGGCGCCAAGATTCATCTCATTATCAGTGATGTCAATATGCCTAATATGGACGGCATTACTTTTGTCAAGGAAGTCAAGAAAATGCCTAACTATAAATTTACGCCTATTTGTATGCTCACCACGGAATCGGAGCAAAGCAAGATGCAAGAGGGCAAGGCGGCCGGTGCCAAGGCGTGGGTGGTTAAGCCTTTTCAGCCGCCGCAACTTCTGGATGCCGTGTCCAAACTGGTTTTGCCGTGACTTCGACGAAACGGGGAAACGGCGAAATAACGAAACGGGGAAATAACGAAACGGCGAATCACAAGCCACGAATAAGGAAAGCACAAATGAATAACTATCAAGTCAATGACACGCCACCATTGCCGCTTCACCGGCTCGCCGTTTCGTTTATGAGCAACGAATTACAAACAAAGAACCACGAGACAGCGAAATGAACATAAAGGCGCGTACAGTCAAGGGCAAATGCAAGGCGAAGATAGAGGGTGATATGACCGTCTATACGGCTTGTGAGATGAAAGAAAAGTTGCTGCAAAAACTAGCCAAATGTCAGGCCATGGAGCTGGATCTTTCGCAGGTGGTGGAATTCGACACAGCCGGTTTTCAATTGTTGGTATTGCTGAAGCGTGAGGCGGAACATAAGGAGACGCCGCTGTTAATGAAAAGCCACAGTCCCGCAGTGCAGGATTTCTTTGAACTTTATCACGTCAGCGAACAGGTCGAACGGGATTTGGCCGGCCGTGACCATGCAAAGACGACGATGGGAGAACAATCGGCATGAATCAGGACGAAGATGTGCAGTTGTTTGAAACGGAAGCCAACGAGTTGCTGGATGACATGGAACAATCATTACTGCAACTGGAAGATGATCCAAACGATATGGATCACATCAATTCCGTTTTTCGTGCCGCCCATACCATCAAGGGATCGGCTGGACTTTTTGCTTACGAGGCGGTTATCAGTTTTACGCATGGCGTGGAGAGTGTATTAGATCGCACGCGGGCCGGGGAACTGGAGATTTCAAAAGACCTGTTGTCGCTATTACTGGCCTGCCGGGATGTCATGGGACAATTGGTGGATGCCGCCATCGCCGGACACGATGGTGGCGATGCTGAGGTGCAGCAAAAAGGCCGTGCCCTGTCCGCACAACTTAATACTTATCTGCAAGACTCATCGTCTGTCCCTGAACACGACCCGGCAGCAAGCGACCAGAACACGGACAGGGAGAGTATAGCGGCCGATACCACTCAGAGCGATTACTGGCTTATCTCCATCCACTTTGGGCACGATGTACTGCGCAACGGCATGGACCCCCAGTCCTTCATTCGCTATCTGGGTACGCAGGGCGACATCGTCAGCCTGATCACCTTATGGGACGAGATGCCCGCGGCCGGAGAAATGGATCCGGAGAGTTGCTATCTGGCTTTTGAAATCGAGTTCGACACGGAGCTGGACAAGCAGTCCATTGAGGACATATTTCAGTTTGTCATTGATGACTGCCGCCTGCACATCCTCCCTCCAATGACAAACTTGTCTCGATA
Organism: Gammaproteobacteria bacterium; assembly: GCA_036986275.1. Taxonomy (GTDB): domain Bacteria; phylum Pseudomonadota; class Gammaproteobacteria; order Acidiferrobacterales; family SZUA-150; genus BTRG01. The sequence goes on from BTRG01000001.1 coordinate 50,056, forward strand.
TCAAACCGCTATCGAGGAAAGCGTCACCGATGAGCAACAACGCCTAGGCGACATCTTGGTCGACAGCGGCGCCGCCACGCCACGTGAAATCGACGTGGCCTTGCAAGAACAGGCGGCCGCGCAAACGGGCTCCGAACCTCATGAACCCATCGGCAAGGTATTGCAACGGGATGGCGTGGTGTATCCGGAGGTGGTCGAGACCGCGGTGAAAAAACAACAGCAGGTCAGGCTGGCCAACAAGTCTATCCGCGTCAGCGCAGACAAACTGGAACAGCTCATCGACCTGGTGGGTGAGCTGGTGATCTCCAGTGCCAATACCAAGTTATTGGGAGACCGTACCCAGGACACGGCGTTGATGGAATCGTTGGAGAATATGTCACGTCTGGTCGAAGACATTCGTGACACCGGCTTAGGGTTGCGCATGGTGCCCATCGGCGAGACCTTCAATCGCTTTCGGCGCGTAGTGCGGGATGTCAGTCAGTCCATGGGCAAGGACATCGAGTTGCAAATCAGTGGCGCTGACAAGGAACTGGACAAGACCGTAGTGGAAAAGATCGGCGACCCACTGATGCATCTTGTACGCAATTCAATCGATCACGGCATCGAAGCGGCCGAGATACGCCAGCAGCACAACAAGCCCGCCAAAGGCAAACTGACACTCAATGCCTACCATGATTCCGGAAGCATCGTCATCGAGGTAGAGGATGATGGCGGCGGTCTGCCGCGTGACAAGATTCTGGCCAAGGCCCAGCAGCTGGGTCTGGTCAATCCGAATCAATCCCTCTCCGATCAGGAGATTTATCGGTTGATTTTCGAACCGGGGTTTTCTACCGCCGAGCAAGTCACCAATATTTCCGGCCGTGGTGTCGGTATGGATGTCGTCCGCCGCAACATTGAGGCCCTGCGAGGCCATGTGGATGTCGAGAGCTGGCCGGGTAAAGGCAGTCGTTTCAGTATTCGCCTGCCATTGACGCTGGCGATTATCGACGGCTTCCTGGTCAGAATTGGCAACGCTTCTTACGTCATCCCCCTGGACATGGTGGAGGAATGTGTCGAGCTGCCGGAGCAGGCAGAGACTGGACAAGGCAGTAACTACGTCAATCTACGCGGTGAGGTGCTGCCCTTTATCCGCCTCGCTGAGCTATTCCGGGAGACAGGGAGCCGGACCCGGCGCGAGAACATTGTTGTCACCCATTTTGCCGGCCAGAAGGCGGGCTTGGTGGTAGACGAACTATTGGGTGAATACCAGACCGTCATTAAGCCCCTGGGCAGAATATTCACCCACCTGGAAGGTGTTAGCGGGGCGACCATCCTCGGCAGTGGTGAGGTGGCCATGATCATCGATGTCCCGGATTTGGTACAGCAGGTTGCCATCAATGGCAGCCAGAAGATCAAGGGCGGCATGGAGATGCCGTCTATGTTGGCCCATTGAAATAGGGCACGAACGACACGACCCTGGGGTTTGCAAGGGTTAAACATTTATTGGAGGGCCATACCGGCCTGGGAAAAAGGAGAAACAACGTTATGAAAACCAATATGCCAGTCACCAACAATGAGGTTCAGTTGGAAGCCGGACAGCTCATTGTCTCCAAGACGGACTTGAAGGGCATCATCACTTATGCCAACCCGGATTTTATTAAAATCAGCGGTTTTTCCGAGCAAGAACTAATCGGCAAGAGTCACAATATCGTTCGCCATCCGGACATGCCACCGGCGGCCTTTCAGGACCTGTGGGATACGGTCAAGGCCGACAGGCCGTGGATCGGCATAGTCAAGAATCGCTGCAAGAACGGCGATTATTACTGGGTCAGCGCCAACGTCACCCCGGTCCGGGTAAACGGTCGCGTGACGGAATACATGTCAGTACGCACCCAGCCCAGCCGGGATCAGATTGCCCAGGCTGAGGCCCTGTACCAACAAATCAATGCGGGCAAGGCCCCCAAAGTGGGGCTGTTGGCGCGGCTCAACATTTTTAACAGCATGAGTATCAAGCAGAAGCTTTATGGGCTGATGATCGCCGTGGTGTTGACTTTCGGCGCCATGGGTCTGGCTCACTACAACAACATTTCTGCAATGGCCGTGGTGAACAGCGTTGCCAGTAATGCCAGTCTTGCCGAGTCTATGCGTGAGTTGATGATCGGACTGGGAGGCGCCCTGTTACTGTTGTGTGTGGCGCTGTACTGGCTGGTTGGCCACTCGATTCTGCATCCCCTGAAAAAGACCATCGACTATTTCAATGAGATCGCCGAGGGTCGGTATGACGGGGCCATCGCCATCGATCGTGCCGACGAGATCGGCGATGTGATGCGCGCCCTGAAGTCTATGCAGATCAAGCTGGCCTTCGACGTCAAAGATGCCCGGCAGCGGGCCGATGCCGCCCTGCGACTCAAGGTGGCGCTGGATAATGTCAATACCAATGTCATGGTGGCGGATACCGACTACAACATCGTTTACCTGAACGATGCCGTGCAGCAGATGTTTACCGACGCCGAAGATGATCTGCGCAAGGGTATCCCGGATTTTGATGCCAGCAAGCTGCAAGGGGTCTGCATTGATCAATTCCACAAGGACCCCGCCCACCAGCGCGGTATGCTGGAAAAGCTTGAGTCCACCTATCAATCCCGTGTCGAGGTCAGCGGGCGCACCTTCGACGTTATTGCCAACCCGGTCACTGATGAGATGGGGTTCAGGTTGGGCACCGTAGTGGAATGGGCCGACAAGACCGCCGAGCTTGTGGCAGAGGAGCGCGAGCAGCAGCGCCAAGAGGAAGATCGCCGCATCGCCGCCGAGAATCTGCGGGTACGGGTAGCGCTGGACCAAGTCAGTACCAATGTGATGATGGCGGACAAGGACCTCAACATCATCTACATGAACAAGGCCGTGCAGCAGATGTTCAAGCAGGCCGAAAGCGACATTCGCAAGGACCTGCCGAATTTCGATGCCGACAACCTAATGGGGGTTTGCATTGACGAATTTCATAAGAACCCGGCCCACCAGCGCGGTATGCTAGAGCGGCTGTCATCTACCTACCAGTCCACACTCGGCATCGGTGGGCGCACCTTTTCGGTGGTCGCCAACCCGGTGTTGGACACGGACGGCGAGCGTCTGGGCGCGGTTGTGGAATGGAAGGACCGCACCGATGAAGTGGCGGTAGAAGGCGAGATTGCCGATATCGTCACTTCCGCGGGTATGGGCGATTTTACACAGCGTATCGATTTAACGGGTAAGGAAGGCTTTTTCGAACGTTTGGCGACAGGCATCAATAAGGTCATGGAGACCACCGACGTCAGTCTCAACGATGTGGTACGGGTGATTCGCAGCCTGGCGCAGGGAGATCTGACCCAGACCATCGACGGTGATTATTACGGCATCTTCGGCCAACTCAAGGACGATGTGAATGGCACTATCCACAAACTGTCCGAGGTCATTACTGATGTCCACAGCAACGCCAATGGTATCTCCAGCGCCTCGGAACAGGTCAGTTCCACTGCCGAGACCCTGAGCCAGGGCGCCAGTGAACAGGCCTCCAGCGTGGAAGAGACCTCAGCCTCGGTGGAGGAGATGAGCGCCTCCATCAACCAGAACAGCGAAAACGCCAAGGTCACTGATGGCATTGCCAACGAGGCGGCCACGTCCGCCACGGAAGGCGGCCAGGCGGTGGCGGAGACCGTGGATGCCATGAAGAGCATCGCCGACAAGATCGGCATTATCGAAGAGATTGCCTACCAGACCAATATGCTGGCCCTGAATGCGGCCATCGAGGCGGCACGCGCCGGCGAACATGGTAAAGGATTTGCTGTGGTGGCGGCCGAGGTGCGCAAGCTGGCGGAACGCAGCCAGGTGGCGGCGCAGGAGATCGGTGATCGTGCCGGCAATAGCGTCAAGATTGCCGAGAAGGCCGGCACCCTGCTGGAGGAAATGGTGCCCAATATCACCAAGACCGCCGATCTGGTGCAGGAGATCACCGCGGCCTCAGAAGAGCAGGCCGCCGGTGCCGGGCAAATCACCAGCGCCATGAACCAGCTCGACCAGGTCACTCAGCAGAGTGCCGCCGGCTCCGAACAACTGGCGGCCACGGCCACGCAGTTACAGAGTCAGGCCGAATATCTGCAGGAGTTGATGGGCTTTTTCACGCTGAATGAGCAGGCTACCGCTGTCAACAAACGGGATTCCGACAGCAAGGGGGCCGGGCTGCGCAAGGCGGAGAAGCCTAGCGCCGCCAGGCACGGCAATGGCGATGCCCGTAAGGAAGCAAGCGTGGTCAAGCCAGTGCCGGAACCTACCGATGCGGACGATGCGGACTTCGAACGCTTTGCCCAAGGGGGGTAGGCAGACATGGCACAAGTCGCTGAACAAGAATATACCGAGCTGGATGTCGATACCGACCAAAACCAGTTTCTGACCTTTACCCTGGGCGGTGAGGTGTATGCCCTCGAGATCCTGAGCATCCGCGAGATCATTGATTACGGCAATCTGACCACGGTACCGATGATGCCCGCCTTTATCCGCGGTGTCATCAATCTGCGTGGTAGCGTGGTGCCGGTGGTGGATTTGGCGGCCCGTTTCGATGGCGAACCGGCAGGGATCACCAAGCGCACGGGCATCATCATTATTGAGATCGTGGATGGCGAAACCACTATGAACATCGGGGTGGTAGTAGATGGTGTCAACGAGGTGCTGGAGATCCCACCAAGCGATATCGAACCACCACCCAGCTTCGGCGCCAGGATACGCACCGACTTTATCAAAGGCATGGGCAAGGTGGACGGCAAGTTCCTGGTGTTGCTGGATGTGTCCAATGTGTTATCCGTGGATGAGCTGTCCTTGCTTGATGGGGTACAGCACCAGACACAGGTTGAAACACCGGCAGAGACCGATCTGCCGGCGCCAGCCGGGGAAGGTGCTTGAGTTTGGCTTACCCTTTGCCAACGCAGGATATGCGCCCTGTGGTGCAGGAGGGGGATTCCACTGAGATGGCCGGGCTGGTCTTTTCCATCTCCAATGATGAGTTTTTTCGCATTCGCGACTACTTGCAAGAACAAGTCGGTATCCAGCTAACCCTCGCCAAAAAGCAGATGGTGGCCTCGCGGCTGGGCAAACGGCTCCGGCATTACCGTCTGTCCTCCTATGGGGATTATTTTCAGCAGACGATCAATGGAACTCTGGCGAATGAGCGCCAGGCCATGCTCGACTTGTTGACCACCAATGAGACCTATCTGTTTCGCGAGCCCGCCCATTTTGAGTTCCTGCGCGAGGGTATCCTGGCTAGATGGAAATTGGGACGCCAGTTTCGCGCCTGGAGTGCGGCCTGTTCCAGTGGTGAAGAGCCCTACAGTCTGGCTATGGTGGTGGCGGACAGCCTGGGAGAGACGCCGTGGGAAATCATGGGTTCTGATGTCTCTACCCGGGTTCTGGCAGCGGCGCGTAAAGGACACTATTCCCGGGAACGGACTCAGTATATTCCCAAGGCCTATTTGCAACAATACTGTCTCAAAGGGGTGCGTTCCCAGAGCGGAACCCTGCTGATCGACAAGCGGTTACGGCAGCGCATGCAATTCCGGCACATCAACCTAAACACACCACTGTCGGAGGACTTAGGACAATTCGATGTCATTTTCCTGCGCAACGTGCTGATCTATTTCGACGCGCCGACTCGCCAGGAGATCGTCAAACGCCTGCTGTCACGCCTGCGGCCAGGCGGCCATTTTTTTGTCAGCCACACCGAGACCATCACCGGTATTTCCAACCAACTGGAGCCGGCCGCGCCCAGTGTGTATAGGAAAAAGTAGCGAGTAGCGAGTAGCGAGTGACTAGTTGCTAGGAAAAATAAAAATGACAAACAAGAATTGTAGATCGGGTTACGGCACATAGAAATGTAGGGTGGGCAGTGCCCACCCCACGTATTTAATTTTGGTTGAAAAAATGACACATAAAAAAATAAAAGTTTTATTGGTGGACGATTCAGCAGTGGTGCGGCAGGCGCTGACCAAGGTGTTCAGTACAGCGCCGGATATCGAGGTGAGCGGCAGTGTCATCGATCCCATATTCGCCATGCAGCGCATGAAGCAGCAATGGCCGGACGTGATCGTGCTGGATGTGGAGATGCCGCGCATGGACGGCATCACCTTTCTGAAGAAAATCATGGCGGAGCACCCGACCCCGGTGGTGATCTGTTCCACCCTGACCTTGAAGGGCTCGGAGACCACCATGCAAGCCCTGAGCTCCGGCGCGGTGGATATCATTAACAAACCGACCATCGGCGTAAAGGGCTTCCTGCAAGAATCCGCGGAATTGCTCATTGATACGGTGCGGGGTGCGGCACGAGCCAATCTGAAAACCATTAAACGCAATGCCAACCGCAAATTAAAAGTACTTCCCAAGCTCACGGCCGATGCCATGCTGGCGCCGGGCGGGTCCACCTCGTTGGCCGAGTCCACCGACAAGGTAGTGGCCATCGGCACCTCCACCGGCGGCACCCAGGCCCTGGAACTGGTGTTACCCGCTCTGCCGCGCGTGGTGCCGGGCATCGTAGTGGTGCAGCACATGCCGGAAAAATTCACGCAGTCCTTCGCTCAGCGGCTCAATTCCATTTCTCAGCTCGATATCAAGGAGGCCAGTGATAATGACCGGGTCATCCCCGGCCGCGCCCTGATCGCTCCGGGTGGAAAGCACATGCTGCTGGAGCGTAGCGGCGCCCACTACTACGTCAGGATTAAGGACGGTCCCCTGGTCAGCCGTCACCGCCCTTCGGTGGATGTATTGTTCCGTTCCGTGGCCAAGGCTGCGGGAAGAAATGCTCTGGGCATTATCATGACCGGCATGGGTGATGACGGTGCCCGGGGGCTGCGTGAGATGTTCGACGCCGGCGCCCAGACCCTGGCCCAGGACGAGGCCACCAGCGTGGTCTACGGCATGCCGAAGGAGGCGGTTAACCACGGTGGGGTGCAGGAGATCCTGGCCCTGCACGACATCCCCCAGACCATCTTGCAGACCTTTGCCCAGGCGACTGGCAACGAGCATGTGCTTGCCCGCGTCAGGGCAAGGTAAGGGGCCGAACGAGGAGATTGACCTTGAGGACACAGAACCCCACAACGCCCAACGGCGATATACACGCCACTGACCAACGTACCCTGCTACTGGTGGACGATGAAGACAATGTGTTGTCGGCACTGCAACGCCTACTGGTTCGCAGCGGCTACCGGGTATTGACGGCCAACAGCGGCCCAGCGGGCCTGACGCTGCTGGAACAGCACGACGTCGGTGTCATTATCTCGGACCAACGCATGCCCGGCATGACCGGGGTCGAGTTTCTCAGCCAGGTCAAACAGCGCTATCCCGAGATCGTTCGTCTCATGCTCAGTGGGTTTGCCGACCTCAAGGCGGTGACCGCGGCCATCAATGAGGGCGCCATCTACCGTTTCCTCACTAAGCCCTGCGACAACGAACTGCTACGCAGCAATATAGAAGAGGCCTTCCGCCACTTCGAGATCCGGCGCGAGAACGAGCGTTTGCGCCAGGAACTGCTGGCCTCCAATCGGGCACTGGCGGATGCCCTTAATGCCACCGAGCACAAAGAGCAGGCCAATGCGGAGTATGTTGCCACCATGAGTCATGCGCTGCGTACTCCACTGAACGGCGTACTGGGCATGGCGGAGTTGTTGCGGGAGACCACATTGGAAGCGCAACAACAGGATTATCTCGAAACCATTGCCAGCTCGGGCCATCAGTTGCTGACACTTATCAACGATATGCTCGACGATTCCAAAGCCGAGGCCGGCAAGCTGACACTGGAAAGCATTGACTTCGACCTGCAGGATCTCATTGAAGGACTGGAACAACCTCTCGGGATCCAGGCCCGCCACAAGGGCCTGGCCTTTGTCACCCAATTCAAGTCTCGGACGCCGCTTATTGTGCGGGGTAACCCCACGCGCCTGCGGCAAGCATTGATGATCCTGCTGAGTAACGCCATCAAGTTCACCCCGGCGGGGGAAGTATTGTTGAACGTGTTGCCGGTGGAAACGGCGGACGATGAGGTCCGCCTGCTTTTTGAAGTCGATGACACAGGCGTGGGTATGGATACGGCGACGCAACACAGCTTGCTCGACTATTTTACTCAGGCCGAGAGTACCACCCACGTCTATGGAGGCGATGGTCAGGGGCTGAGTATCTGCAAACAACTGGTGATGGCCATGGACGGTGAGATAGGGCTCAGCTCGGCCCCCGGACGGGGTAGCACCTTCTGGTTCAACATCCGCCTCGCCAAGTCCGGTTCACGCCAGGACACCTCTCCGGCCATGGCGATACGCGGTCATAAGCAGGTGTTGTTGGTGGAGGACGACCCGATCGACCAGGCCGTTGCCAGCGGATTGCTGCGTGCCAACGACCTTGAGGTCGAAACGGTCTGCAACGGTCAGCAGGCCGTGGAGGCATGCTCCAGCAATCATTATGACCTGGTGTTTATGTGTTGCCGGATGCCGGTGATGGACGGTTACGAGGCGACGCAACATATTCGTACTCAGGAAGCCCAGCGAACCACAGGGCAGGTCGGCCACACCCCCATTATTGCCCTAACCGCCAATGCCATGAGTGGTGACCGGGAACGCTGCCTGCAGGCGGGAATGGATGACTACGTCATCAAGCCGATTAACCGGCAGGTCCTGCAAACAGTGATCGACCAGTGGTTGCCCGGGCGCAACAAGCAGGTGCTCACACTCGTGCCCACACCCCCTGGTCACTCATCCCGGCAGGCACCGCAAAGGTAGCACCCATGGAACGCACACTACTGCTGGTTGATGACGAAGCCAATATCCTTAAGGCTTTGCAGCGCCTGTTACACCGCGACGGCTATCGTATTCTCACCGCTGGTAGCGGTCGGGAGGGCCTGGCGCTGCTGGAGGACAACGAGGTGGATGTGATCATCTCCGACCAACGCATGCCGCACATGACGGGGGTGGAGTTTCTGTCCAAGGCCAGGGAGTTATGCCCGCAGACGGTGCGCATTGTACTTAGCGCCTATTCCGACTTTAGCGCCGTTACCGACGCTATTAATCGCGGTTCGATTTACAAGTTTTTTACCAAGCCCTGGGACGACAAGTTGATGCGCGCCAATATCCAGGAGGCCTTTCAACGCTCGGAGCTGAGCTGGAAAAATAACCAACTCACACAAGTATTCGAAAGTACCCTGGAAGGCATCATAATCACCAGTTCCGAGGGCATCATCCAGGCGGTCAATCCGGCCTTCACCGAGATCACCGGTTACCTGGCCGAGGAGGTCATCGGCGAGAACCCACGCATCCTGCACTCCGGACGTCAAAATGAAGCGTTCTATGAGGAGATGTGGCAGACCCTGTTGGCTACAGGCTGCTGGCAGGGCGAGGTTTGGAATCGACGCAAGAATGGCGAGGTATATCCCGAATGGTTGGCCATTACCGCGATCCATGACGACAATGGCAAGGTCAGTCAGTACGCGTCCCTGTTCAACGACATTACCGAGCAGAAAAAGAACGAGGAGCGGCTGGCCCATCAGGCCTACCACGACGCCCTCACCAATTTGCCTAACCGCCTGCTGTTTCATGACCGGCTGAACATGGCTCTGGCCTATGCGCAACGCAACGATACCATGCTGGCGGTGTTGTTTCTGGACCTGGACCGGTTCAAGAACATCAATGATAGCTTGGGGCATTCCGTCGGCGACCGTTTGCTACAGGGCGTGGCCGAGCGACTGACCCACAGTGTGCGCCAGGAAGATACCGTGGCCCGTATGGGCGGAGATGAGTTCACCATCCTGCTGCCGCATACCCCGCACACCAGTAGCGTGGCGGAGGTGGCTGAAAAGATCCTCGACACCCTCAAGCGACCCCTGCACGTCTGTGGTCACGAGTTGTTTGTTACCGCCAGTATCGGTATCAGCATCTATCCCGGTGATACCCGGCAGGCCGAATCGTTGATGAAAAATGCGGATACCGCCATGTACCGCGCCAAGGAGCGGGGGGGCAACAATTACCAGTTCTACGCACCCGCCATGAATACCCGCGCGCTGGAAAGGCTCACGCTGGAAAACAAGTTGCGGCATGCCCTGGAACGTGAACAGTTCCTGTTGTACTACCAGCCGCAGATGCATCTGGGCACGGGTCAGATTGTTGGCGCCGAGGCCTTGTTGCGCTGGCGCACGGAAGAAGGTGAATTGATCTCACCGGCGGAATTCATTCCCCTGCTGGAGGAAACCGGCCTGATTATTCCGGTGGGCGCATGGGTGTTGCAACAAGCCTGTATGCAGAACGGCGCCTGGCAGGCGGCTGGTTACCACCCCCTGCGCATCGCGGTCAATCTGTCGGCGCGTCAGTTCGGGCAGGGAGATCTTGTCAGCCAGGTGCTGGATTGTCTGGCAAAAGCCGGTCTGCAAGCGTCGCATCTGGAGCTGGAAATCACTGAGAGCATCATGATGGATGCCGCGCATGCGGAGATGCTGGAGGCGTTCAAGCGGGCAGGTCTGCAACTGGCGGTGGACGATTTCGGCACCGGTTATTCCTCGCTCAGTTATCTCAAGCAACTGCCCGTCGATACCATCAAGATCGACCGGTCCTTTATACGTAATGCGGCTCACGATTCGGCAGACGCGGCCATTGTCAAAACCATTATCACTTTGGCGCATGACCTTAAACGCAAAGTGATTGCCGAGGGGGTTGAAACCCATGAACAACTGGCGCTATTGCGCTCGCTGGGGTGTGATGAAATCCAGGGCTATCTGCTTAGCCGGCCGCTCGCAGCCGAGGTACTGCCGGCGTGGTTGGATCAACAGATGTCCGTCGAGCGCAGGGTGCAGGGGTGAGCCATGGATGTCGCAACGCAAAATCAACCGCAACGCATCCTGCTGCTGGTGGACGACGAAGAGAACATCCTCAGTGCCCTGAGCCGTCTGCTGCGCCGTGATGGCTACCACATTCTCACTGCCAACAGCGCCCAGCAAGGCCTGGAGCTACTGGAACAGCACAAAGTGGGCGTGATTATTACCGACCAGCGCATGCCGAAGATGACCGGTTCTGAGTTTCTTTTCCGGGTCAAAGAGCGCTATCCCGATACGGTGCGCATCGTCCTCAGTGGTTATACCGAACTCAAGAGTGTTACCGATGCCATCAATCGCGGCGCCATCTACAAATTCCTCACCAAGCCCTGGGATGACCAGTTGTTGCGCGACAATATCGAAGAGGCCTTCAGGCAGCACGAACTCCAGAGTGAAAACCAGCGCCTGACGCGTGAACTGCAGGCCGCCAATGAGGAGCTGTCGGACATCAACCAGGATCTGGAGCGGCGCGTCGAGGAGAAGACCCAGGAAATAATACTCAATATGCACACCCTACAGATTTCTCAGGAGGTGCTGGAGCATTTGCCTATCGCCGTGCTGGGAATCGGTGATGACGATTGCGTTGCAGTGGCAAATCGCATGGCGGCCAAGCTGTTGGTCGGGGAGCGTGGTTTTCTGGTGGGGCAGACTGCACAGCAGGCCTTGCCAGCGGAACTCTACGATTTGCACCAGCAGGCCATGCAGGCAAAAGACGACGGTGCTAACTGTTGTCGGCTGGAAATCCCCACCGTTGGAACGGTGGAGGTCTGTTGCTGCTGGCTGGGGCAGACTTCCTATGCCCAAGGAACCGTCGTGGCAATGACGCCAATTCACCCTCTCACGGATGTTGCACCGGATCGATGAAGACCATTTGTCAACAGCCGCTGGATCGGGTCCAGCCCGGTGAAACCCTGGGCCGCGATGTACTGGATGCCCAGGGTAATCGCCTACTGGCCGCCGGTGCCGAACTCAGTACAAAAACCCTGGCTCAGTTACAGCGGCGGGGTATCAAGAGTGTGGCGCTGAGCCAGGAAAACCCTCTGTCGGTGGAACAACAGGAAACCTGGCGGCGGACGGTGGAACAACAACTGGCGCTGCGGTTTCGCAAGGTGCAGGACCACCCCCCTATGCAACAACTGCAGGTCCTGTTGCGTGATTACCGCCTGGGAAAAACGATATGAGCACGGATGTGAGCTGGGCATCGCCCACCAACAGGGCATGGATAGGGCGTAATTGGTGGATGGTGCCCACCCTACAACTACTACGGAGTCCAGGTTGACATGACCACTGATTTCGCATTTTCCCCGCAGGCCGAATCGGGCACGACGGCAAACCCAAAAAGGTCGCCGCTCACTCGTGCCACGCTGGAAAAGGAGATTCAGCAGTTGCCAGCACTGTCGGTGATCGTCACAGAAGTTTTGACCATGATTGACCGGGGTGATGTTGAGCTTGTGGTGATAATGCAAAAGATCGGCCAGGATCAGGCGCTGGCGGCGCGCATTCTGCGGGTGGTGAACTCACCGTTCTACGGTTTTTCCCGCCACATCGGCTCCCTCAAGGATGCGGGCATGATGCTCGGCGTGCATACCCTGTACAACATTGTCATGGCGGCCGGCATCATGGGCCATTTTCCGCCGGGCGAGGACCAGGGTTTCGACCGGCTGAGTTTCTGGCAACACGCCATTGGCACCGGCGTGGCCGCCAAGGTGCTGGCCGGCCATTGTGGACTGCATCAGGAAACCGCCTTCACCGCGGGACTGCTGCACGATATCGGCAAGCTGGTGATGGCGGCCTATTTTCCGGCCGATTTCGACCGGGTGCTGGCCGCACGGAACGCACAGGATTGTTTGCTGAAAGATGCGGAACAGCTGGTGCTGGGGTTCGATCACACACTGGTGGGGGCCAAGGTAGCGCAGAAATGGAAACTGCCGGTGGCGATTATCGAGGCCATACGCCATCATCACACCCCCGATTTAGTTACCGATAGACCGTACACCGCCCTGGTACATGTGGCCGATATCCTCTGCCGTGGGCTGGAGATCGGTCATGGTGGAGACATGCTGATTCCCGCCCTGGATGTGGCGGCCATGCAGCGCCTGGGGCTGGGTTGGGAGGTGTTGCGCGCCGCCTTGTCGGAAATCGAGGCACTGAATGCCAGCGCCAATCTCATGGCAGAGCAATGAGATGGGCATCGCGGCCATGTCCTTCCGGCGTAAGACCGTCCTGGGTATCGCCACTATCGAGGCGGTGCTGTTGCTGATACTGGTGGGCACCGGGCTTGGTTTTATGCACCAGAGTAACGAGCAGGAGCTGATTAAGCGTGCTACTACCACTGTCGCCCTGTTTGCTACCACAACCAAGGACGCGGTGCTAGCCACCGATCTGGCCTCGTTGGAGAGTTTTGTCCATGAGGTGGTAAAAAATCCGGGCTTGGTCTACGCGCGGGTGCGGGATAGGGACGGTATGGTATTGGCACAAGCGGGTGACGCAGCGGCACTGGCACGTCCTTTTGTCGCCGATGTGCAGGTGGACGACGCTACCGACGGTGTGCTCGATACCTACGAAGAAATCCGCGCCGCCGGTACGACCTATGGCCAGGTCGAGATGGGGCTGTCCATACGGGAGATCTATGCGGCCCTGGCGAACGCACGTCAATGGGCCACGGGGATCGCGGTGATGGAAATGGGGCTGGTGGCGCTGTTTTCCTTCGTGCTCGGGACCTATCTTACGCGCCAGTTAAAAAGCCTTAAACAGGCCGCCGAGCGGGTTGCCGATGGGGATCTGGGTTTTCAGGTGCCGATCAAGGGCCGGGACGAACTGGCCCGCACGGCCATGGCTTTTAACGAAATGTCGCAGCGGTTACGACAGTTTAATGACGAACTGGAGCAACGGGTGGCCCAGCGCACTGCCGAACTGGTCCAGGTTCAGCGGCAGTTGCAGGACGATCTCGAGCGACGCAAGAAAATGGGCGAGGCTTTGCATCGGGAGAAACAGCAACAAAGGGAATTGTTTCGAAAATTGGAACAGGCCCACAATCAGTTATTACAATCCGAGAAATTGGCCTCTATCGGCCAGTTAGCCGCCGGCGTGGCCCACGAGATCAATAATCCCGTCGGCTACATCAGTTCCAATTTGGGCACCCTGGCGGAGTATCAACAGGACCTGTTCCAGGTGCTGGATGTCTATGAATCGCTGGAACCGCTGTTGCAAAACGAGGACCAGGCCTTGCAGCGCATCCATGAGGTCAAGCAAGCGGCGCGTCTGGATCACTTGCGTCAGGACGTACCGGACCTGCTCAGTGAGTCACAGCAGGGTGTGACGCGAGTGCGCCGGATCGTCGAGGACCTCAAGGATTTCTCCCACGTCGACGAGGGGGAATGGGCAGAGGCCGACTTGCACCAAGGACTGGAGAGCACCCTCAACATCGTTAACAACGAGATTAAGTACAAGACAGAGGTGGTTAGGGAGTATGGCGACCTACCACCGGTGATGTGCCAGGCGCCACAACTCAACCAGGTGTTCATGAACCTGTTGATTAATGCCGCCCAGGCCATCGAGGAGCACGGGGTCATCACCTTGCGTACCGGCAGTGAGCACGGCTGGGTGTGGGTGGAGATCAGCGATACCGGCCAGGGCATAGAGCCTGAGCAGCTGAAACGCATTTTCGATCCCTTTTTCACTACCAAGCCGGTGGGTACTGGCACCGGGCTCGGTCTGTCGCTGTCTTACGGCATCGTCCAGGCCCATGGCGGGCGCATCGACGTGGACAGCGAGCCTGGTAATGGCACTACCTTCCGGGTATGGCTGCCGGTGGCAGGGGACAAGGGACAGGCAGCGGGGATGGAGCGATGAACAGGGAAGTTTCGGCTAAGGAAAAGACACTGTTACTGATAGAGGACGAAGCGGCGAACCGCACCGCGGTAAAGCGGGCCCTGCGTGACAGCGGCCTGAACTTTTTGGAGGCGGAGCACGGCCGGCAGGCCCTGGAGATTCTTAGCGACCGGCACGTGGACCTGGTCCTCCTGGATCTGGCCATGCCGGTGATGGACGGCTTTACTTTCCTGGAACGCTTCCGGGCCATGGAGGCCAACCGGGCCATTTTGTCCGCTACGCCGGTGTGCGTCATGAGCGCCTGGTCCGACGGCGCCAACCGGCGCCGGGCCATCGAACTTGGTGCGGACGATTTTGTGAGCAAACCAGTGGACAACACAGAACTGCGGGCGCGGGTGCGCTCCCTGCTACGCATCAGCACTTACCGTCGGCGTCTTGAGGCCTTTCAGATCCAACTGGACAACAAGGTAAGCACATCTGCCGGGCAGCACATGCCTGCTTCGGAGGCCTTGCAGGTACAGATCAACCAGTTGCAGCAGGCACGGCGGCAGCAGGAGGTCTGGTCCGAGGCGCAGCTGTGGATCACCGAGGCGCAGACTTCGCTGGCCAGCACCGAAGACCTGTCACACTTTTATCAGAAGACCGTGCATCACGCCATGGTGATGACCCGCGCGCGTCACGGCGCCCTTGTCCTGTTGGATGAGGCAGGTGAACCGGGAGAAATCATCACCCCGGGGGCGGCCAATAGCGAATTTCTCCAGCTTGCCTGCCTGGATGACGGGCAGCGAATCCTGCGCGCCCTGTTGGCGCAGGGTGATCCTTTGCGCGTCGCCGAACCGGAGGCCTGTCCCGGTTGTGAACTTACTCAGCCGGCATGCCCGGCGAGGAGCAATCTGCTGCTGATGCCACTACGTTTGAATGGCCAACTGTACGGTGCCCTGCTGCTGGCCGACAAACCCGGCGGCGAGGCATTCACGGTCCAGGACGAGAGCCTGTCGCAACTGTTTGTGATCCAGGTGGCGGGCGTACTGGAGCGCAAGGAATTGCTGGGTGCGTTGCACCGGAGTAACGCGGATCTGCATTCCGAACAGGAGGAACAGCGGGCTCTGATCAAACGCCTGCAAGAGGCCCATGAACAGTTGTTGCAGTCCGAAAAGATGGCTTCTATCGGTCAGCTGGCCGCCGGCGTGGCCCACGAGATCAACAACCCGGTGGGCTTCGTCAATTCCAATATCGGCACCCTGCAGAAATACGTCCAGCAATTGCTGGTGGTGTTGGAGGCCTATGAACAGGCTGAGTCCTTGCTGGACGGTAATGCCCTGCGGGACATCCACACAGCCAGGCAACAGGCCGATATCGAATTTCTCAAAGAGGATGTGCTGGCCCTGGTGCAGGAGTCCCATCAGGGCCTGACCCGGGTCAAACAGATCGTCCAGGACCTGAAGGATTTCTCCCACGTGGACGAGGGCGAGTGGCAGCAGGTGGATCTGCACAAGGGCCTGGATAGCACCCTCAATATCGTCAGCAACGAGCTCAAGTACAAGGCCGAGGTGGTCAGGGAGTATGGCGAGTTACCGCTTACAGAATGTATCGGCCCGCAACTCAACCAGGTGTTCATGAACCTGCTGGTCAATGCCGCCCACGCCATGGAGCAGCAGCGCGGCGTGATTACGATCCGCACCGGCGCCGAGCAAGACTGGGTGTGGGTGGAGATCAGTGACACCGGCAAGGGCATCGATACCGAACACCTGAAGCGCATCTTCGATCCCTTTTTCACCACCAAGCCGGTGGGTACCGGCACTGGGCTCGGTTTGTCGCTGTCCTACGGCATTGTGGAAAAACACGGCGGGCGCATCGACGTGGAAAGCGAGCTGGGTAAAGGCACCACCTTCCGAGTATGGCTGCCAGTGTATAAAGCCGATACACCTATGGAGGTAACAGGATGAATGACGAAATGGTGAGCTCTACGAAACGGCGAGTGGGCGAAACGGCGATTTTGGAACTAGGTGCCAGTTAACAGGTTAGATGATGAAACAGATATTAAAACAGCATGTATGTAGATATTGTCACCGGTTTGCTGATTCGCCGTTTCGTAGAAAGGGGAGAAGTAAATGAGCGAAAAAATCAGTAGTTATAAACAGCTTCGGGTTTATCAAGGAGCGATGGAACTGGCAATGGAGATATTTGAGCTTACAAAGGCGTTTCCAAAGGAAGAAAAGTACTCGTTGGTTGATCAAATGCGCCGTTCTTCACGCTCGGTCTGTGCCAATTTGGCTGAGGCTTGGCGAAAACGGCGTTATAAAGCGGCGTTTGTTGCCAAATTGAGCGATTCAGAGAGTGAAGCCTGTGAAACCCAGGTATGGATTGAGATTGCGCAACGGTGTGGATATATCTCTGAAGAGACAGCCCATCGCTTAGACGATTCATCGGAAAAAATTATGGCGCAGATTATCAGAATGATTCAGGAGGTTGATAAATGGCTAATCAAGTAATTCGCCGTTTCGCCGTTTCGCCCATTCGCCGTTTCGTAATTGGCATGGTCTTGGCAGTCTCGGCAATGGCCCCGACACAGGCCGAGCCGCTCACCCTCACCTTCGGTATCGTCCCACAACAATCGGCCAGCAAGCTGGCACGGTTGTGGACCCCCATCCTCGATTACCTGGGAGAGCAGACCGGCTACCGCCTGCATTTCAGGACAGCACAGGACATCCCCGCCTTCGAGCGGCGGCTGGCGGCGGGCGAGTACGACCTTTCTTATATGAATCCCTATCACTACACCACCTTCCACCGTGCGCCCGGTTACGAGGCCTTCGCCCGGGCCAAGGACAAGCGCATCAAGGGTATTATCGTGGTGCGCAAGGACAGCCCGGTTAAAGACCTGCGGGAATTTAGTGGTCAGATCCTGGCCTTCCCTTCACCCGCGGCCTTTGCCGCCAGCGTATTGCCACGCGCCTGGTTCAATACCGAAGGCATTCCGATTACCCCTAAATATGTCTCATCCCACGACTCGGTGTACCGCACCGTGGCCAGGGGGCTGTATCCGGCCGGTGGTGGCGTGATGCGCACCTTCAACAACGTCGACCCGGCCATCAGCGATCAACTGCGTATCCTCTGGACCACCCGGCCCTATACCCCCCACGCCATCGCCGCCCACCCGCGCGTACCCAACAAGGTGGTGCAACGGCTGCAGCAGGCCATGCTGGCCATGGATCGGGACCCGCAGGGTAAAAAACTGCTGGCCGCGATCCGTATCAAGGGTTTTGAGCGCGGCGAGGACGGGGACTGGGACGATGTGCGGGCATTGGGCATCGATCTGCTGGATAAATTGGTAAAACAGCCGATAACAAGACAGGCGCTATATATCCAGTGAGGTGGGGTGTGAACGAACAAAGACGCAAGTTTCAACAATTCAATCACGAGGACCTTGTTCTCGGGGCCTGGTACGCGCCGGCTATTCGTTTCGTTTTGGTCATTGAACGAGTTCCCCTGGCATGAATCTGAAAATCCGACATCTTTTGTCCGTGCTGTTTGGCCTGATGGTGTTGAACGCGTTGGGCTTCATCGCTTGGGAGGCATCCGATCTGACGGCCACTTCCCGCAAAGCCGACTGGCTGGTCCAGGCCAACCGCCTGGCGGACCTGGTCATCAAGGCAAACTCGATGCAAGCCAGGGAACGCGGTCTTACCAATATCCTGATTGCCCATCCGGAGGCGGTCATGGACAAAATGCGGGTGAAAATGTTCGAGTTGCGGGTCGCGGGTGATGTCCCCTATCGCCAGGCGCTGACCATAGCCCGGGAGATCGCCGGGCGGGACGACTCCCATCCCCTGACCGGCGGTCTGAAAATTCTCGCCAAGCGCCGGGCGGCTCTGGAAAACGCGAGAATGCTTGCTGACCGGATCATCGACAATAAAGACATCTCCATGGGAAAGGAAACGTGGGTCAAAACCATGGATGCCTTCATCGAGTCCCTCGCCCAGGTGCGACGCGACGCGTTCGATCCCGTGGACGAGTTTGACAGGGCCTACCGCGACAATCTGCAGGCCAAGGAGATCGTATTCTCCGTCAGCGATCATGCGGGACGGGAACGGGCCATCATCGGTGCGGCCATTGCCGAAGGTCGGCCAATGTCCATGGATGATAGACACAAGCTCCTGTCTTACCGCGCTATTGTGGAAAGTGAGCTGAGACAGCTTGCGTCGAAGGTAGAGGAAACCGACCGGGGACCGCAACTGAAAAAGGCCATGGACAGGCTCAACAAGGAGTTTCTGGGCCGTTATCAGCGGCTGCGTGCAGCGGTGTATACGGCCAGCGAACAACGCACTGCCTATCCGATCAATGCCGCTACATGGTTCACCGAGGCCACCCGTGGCATCGACTCGATCCTGGCGGTGGCGACCGCCATCAGCCGGCGTACGGAACAGGGTACTAGCGCAGTGCAGCGGCAGAAGATCAGGGAGGCAGTGTTGTTAATTGCACTGATATCCATAGCTCTGGTGGCTGTGTTCGCCACGATCATGCTGGTCCGCAGGCGCATAATTCTGCCTCTACAAGTACTGGCTACGGCCTCCGAAAGGATCACGAAAGGCGACCTGCACCAGCCGCTTGCAATTTCCGGAAATGACGAATTCAGTGTGCTTGCCCGTTCATTCGAGCAGATGAGGTGTTCTTTGCTAAGTGACATCACGGAGCGTGAAAGGGTGGAAGCAACGTTACAGGAAAGCGAAGCGCGCAGCCGGGCGATTGTGGAGACGGCGGTTGATGGCATTATTACCATTGATGAATCGGGTTTTATTGACACTTTTAATCCCGCGGCGGAAAAGATATTTGGCTACCGTGCTGATGAATTGGTTGGGCGTAATGTCACTATATTAATGCCGGCGGCCTATCGCAATGACCACCAAAACGGCCTGACGCGATACTTGCGAACTGGCAAAGCCAGAATTCTCGGCCGCGATAAGATAGAGGTTGCAGGCTTGCGCAAGGATGGTGCGGAGTTTCCCATGGAGCTGTCGATCAGCGCGATGCATGTGCGTGAAAACCGCCACTTCACCGGAATCATGCGCGATATCAGCGAGCGCAAGCAGGCCCAAGCGACGCTGCGCCTCAGTGAGGAGCGTTTCGCGCTGGTGGCGCGCGGCACCCAGGATGGTCTTTGGGACTGGGATCTGGTTACTGGCCAGGTCTATTTCTCACCGCGCTGGAAGGAAATGCTGGGCTACGGCGAGGCCGAGATAGCGAATGACTTTGCTGCCTTGCAGGACCTGATTCATGCGGACGATCTCGGTGTCGCCCTGGAGGCGTGGCTCGATTGCATGGAGGGGAAAACGGATACCTTTTCCGTTGAGTACCGGCTGCGGGACAAGCAGGGGGGGTATCGCTGGATACAGTGCCGCGGCATGTCCGTGGGCGAAGGGGAAGGCGAGCCGGTGCGTATGGCCGGTTCACATACCGACATCAGCGAACGCCGGCAGGCCCAGGAGCAACTGCAAAAAACCAGCGTTCGTCTTCAGTACCTGATGGACAACAGTCCCGCGGTAATCTACAGCGCGGTGGCATCGGGCGATTTCAGAATCACTTCTGTCAGTGAGAATGTTACCCGGTTATTGGGTTATACGCCTGCCGAAATGCAGGCTGATCAGAATTTTTGGCACGACCATATTCACCCCGATGACACAAAACCCGTGTTTTCTAAATTATTTACCCTATTTTTGGATATGGAACAGACCCATGAATACCGTTTCCGCCGCAAAGACGGCAGTTATTGCTGGATCCATGACACCCTGCGGGTGAGCAGCAATGCCGATGGTGAGGCCCTGGAGGTGTTGGGTTCGTTGATGGATATCACTGAGCGCAAGCACATGGAAAACCGGTTGCAGGCGGAAAAGGACGAGCAGCAGGTATTGATCCAGAAACTGCAAGAGGCCCAGGAACAACTGCTGCAATCAGAGAAGTTGGCCTCTATTGGCCAACTGGCCGCCGGTGTGGCCCACGAGATCAACAACCCGGTGGGTTATATCTATTCCAACCTCAGTACCTTGCAGGGCTATACCGGCAAGCTTATTGAAATGCTGAACCTGTATGAGGTCATCGAGCCTTCATCCTCCGTAGATTCCACCATCAGGGACCAGCTTGCTACCAAGAAGGAAGAGCTTGAACTCGACTATCTGAAAGAGGACGTGCAGGACCTGGTCACGGAATCTCTGGAGGGCATCAATCGGGTCAAGCAGATCGTGCAGGACCTCAAGGATTTCTCCCACGTAGATCAGGCCGAATGGCAATGGACCGATTTGCATCGCGGGTTGGACAGTACCCTCAACATCGTCAACAACGAGATCAAGTACAAGGCCGAGGTGGTCAAGGAATATGGCGAACTGCCATTGGTGGAGTGCCTGGCCTCGCAACTCAATCAGGTGTTCATGAACCTGCTGGTCAATGCCGCCCACGCCATCGAGCAGCGGGGCACGATTACCATACGAACAAATACGGAAGGCGAATGGGTGTGGGTGGAGATCAGTGATACCGGCAAGGGTATCGATGCCGAACACCTGAAGCGCATCTTCGATCCCTTCTTCACCACCAAGCCGGTGGGCACTGGCACCGGCCTGGGCCTGTCACTGTCCTACGGCATCGTCAACAAGCACGGCGGGCGCATCGAGGTGGACAGCGAGCCAGGTAAAGGCACCACCTTCCGAGTGTGGCTGCCAGTGGGGCAGGCGCAGGACTCAGGTAACGACCAGCAGCAAGACAGTCCACAACAGACGCCAGAAACAAATGATGCGGAGAGTGCGGATCAGGCCACGAAAGTCGAACACCTGAAACGCATGCACCGCTAGGTATAAACGATTGGAGAATGTAACGATGAATGCGGCCAATGCACAGACACCCGTACAGTCACAACAACAGCCACGGCAACAGGCGACCTTGTTGTTCGTCGATGATGAGGCAAACATCCTGTCATCCTTAAAGCGGGTGTTCCGCCCGCTGGGCTACCGTATTTTTACCGCCTTGGGAGGCGCCGAGGGATTGGCAATCATGGAGCAGGAAAATATTGATCTGGTGATCACCGATATGCGTATGCCGGAAATGGATGGCGCGGAATTCCTGCAGCAGGCGACCCAACGTTGGCCCAATACCATGCGTATTCTACTGACCGGTTATGCCGATCTGACTTCCACCATCTCCGCTGTCAACAAGGGCAAGATTTATAGTTATATCAGCAAACCCTGGGAAGAAAATGATATTACCTTGCAAGTCAGGCACGCCTTGCAACAGCGTGCGCTGGAACAGGAGCGCCGTCACCTGGTGGCGCTGACCCGACGGCAAAACGAGGAACTCAAGGAACTCAATACTGGTCTGGAGGCCAAGGTGGCGGCGCGCACCATGGAACTCCAGCAAACGGCGAGTTTCCTGGAACTGGCCAACGAATCACTCAAGACAAGTTATGTCACCACCATCAAGACCTTCGTCAGTCTGATCGAGATGCGCGAGGGTAAAGGGGTGGTTGCGGGACATTCCCGGCGGGTTGCGGAACTGACAGGAAAGCTGGCGCGGTGTCTGGGCAAGACCGGCGAGGGTGTGCAGGACCTTGTCTATGCCGCCCTGTTGCACGACATCGGCAAGATAGGCCTGCCGGATGCGCTGGTTGGTAAGGCCTTTAATGCCATGACGCCGGATGAAAGCAAGGAGGTGCGCAAGCACCCGGTTATCGGCCAGGCCGTGCTGATGGCGCTGGAACCCCTGCATGAGGCGGCCCTCTTGATTCGCAGCCACCATGAGCGTTATGACGGCCAGGGTTACCCGGATGGGTTGAAGGGGGAGGCCATACCCCTGGGTGCACGCATGCTGTCGGTGGCCAATGATTACGATGCCCTGTTACAAGGCACCCTGGTGAACGGATGCCTGTCCGATAACCAGGCTAGGCAGTTTTTACGGGAAAACAGTGGCAAACGTTACGATCGGCAAATTGTCGATGCCTTTCTCGCCCTGCTTGATGAAGAAGGGCAGGAGAGCGGGACGCAATTCCGGCAGGTCAAAACCAACGGGCTGGTGAGCGGTATGGTGCTGGCCCGGGACCTGATGACCGAGGACGGCATTCTGTTGTTGTCCAAGGGCTATGCCCTCAACGAGGTGTTGATCGAAAAGATCCAGAACGCCGAAGAGGCCATGAATGGCGATTTCATTGTTTTGATTCGCAACACATAAGTTAAAGAGTAAAGGTGTGATTATGTACAACATTCTGTTAGTCGACGATGAAGAGAATATTCTCAAGGCCTTACAGCGGACATTGGGTCGACAGCGGGACTGGGAGATCGAAATCTATACCCGTGCCGAGGAGGCATTGCAGCGCATGCGGGTCAAGAATTTTGAACTGGTGCTGTCGGATTACCGTATGCCGGAGATGGACGGGGTACAGTTTCTCAGCCAGGTCAAGCAACTACAACCCGATGCCGCGCGACTGATCATCAGTGGTTACACGGATCTGGACGCCTTGCTGGGGGCAATCAACGAGGCCAGTATTTACCGTTTCATCAGTAAGCCGTGGAATGATTACGATTTGGTTGCCACCCTCGAACATGCGTTGAGTTATCGCGATATGCAGGTGGAAAATCGTCGCCTGGCGGACCAGGTCAGGGAGCAACGGCAACAACTGAACCGGCAGCAGGCCGCCCTGGAGGAACTGGAGGCCAAATACCCGGGGATCACACAGGTCGATCGGGCGCCCGATGGCTCGATCAGGCTTGATGAGGGCCAAATATGATGCTTAGGGATGACTATGGCTGAATTCGATGAGCGTCATAAAAAGCTGACCGTCAAGCTGGTCTATTATGGTCCCGCCCTGAGCGGCAAGACCACCAACCTGATGCGTCTGCACGACCGGCTGCAAGCGGAGCTCAAGGGCGAGATGATGGTGCTGGAAACCAACGATGATCGTACCCTGTTCTTCGATCTGTTACCGCTGGGCATGACCGCACCCTCCGGTCTGTTGGTGAAACTGAAACTGTTCACCGTCCCGGGGCAGGTGGCCCATGACAGCACCCGTAAGGCGGTACTGTCCCGTGCCGACGGTGTGGTGTTCGTGGCCGATTCCCAACGCACCCAGAGCATCAACAACGGCGTTTCCTTCGACAACCTGGCCGCCAATGCCGCGCGCGTCGGTCTCGACTTCGATCGTCTGCCATTGGTGGTCCAGTTTAACAAACGCGACCTGCCGGATGTGCTCACGGAGCAGGAAATCCTTACACGCTGGCGGGAGACCCCCTGGCCGGTGGTGTTTAGCAGTGCCTTGCAGGACGTTGGTGTTAGCGAGACCTTCCGGGAACTGCTGCAGCAGGTGTACCGGTCTCTGGATGGGCGTTATGCCCTGGCGCAGCAGCATGCTCTGCCAGCGGCGATGTTCGTCGCCGGGGTTATGGGTGATGACGAAACAACGAGGCGTAGGTTGGGGTGAGGTACGAACCCCAACATGGGTGGCATCGGAAACTATTGATTGTTGGGGTTCGCAAGCTCACCCCAACCTACATGCTTTTATCTTGCAACTGCTTTTATAACCATGAATGTCACTGATCCTCATAGCATACAAACGCCGGCCTTCGATCGGGAATTGAGCCTGGAGGCCTTGCTGGAGGGGTGTGACCTAGACCGCTTGATACCAGCACTCGCCACACTGCTGGGCACGCCCTTTCGCCTGCTGTCCGCTGATGGCGAGTTTGTGTGCGGCGATAAACTGGAGACCGTTGCCACGCGTGTTCCTCTGTGCATCGAGCTGGAGCCCATCGCCTATCTGGAAGTGCAGGATACCAACGAGGAACAGTTACTGGCCGCCGCCGGTCTTGTGGAGCTGGTGCTACGCGGCACGGCCCGTTACCTGATGGTGTCCGGTTTGCACAGTCAGACAGTACAGACCGATTACGAAGAACTGCAACGTCGACATCAGGCCCTGGAGGCCTCGGAACAGCGTTACCGGGAGCTGGCGAAAACCCTCGAGCAACGGGTTGCCGACCAGGTGGATACCATCGAGACTACCCAGCGCCAGCTTTATCAGGCGGAAAAACTGTCCGCGGTGGGTCAACTGGCCGCCGGGGTGGCGCACGAGATCAATAACCCCATAGGTTTTGTCATGAGCAACCTGAATACTGCCCGCGATTATCTCGATCAGCTGACAGCTTTTGCCAAAAACCTACAGCAGGAAGCCGGGGCCGCCGCGGCTTGGCGTGAGGCCGGTCTGGATACCCTGCTCACGGATTTTCACGACCTGTTGCGGGAGAGTCTGGAGGGCAGCGAACGTGTGGCGCGGATCGTGCGCGACCTGATGGGTTTTTCCAATACCGATGCCACCATCCGGGAGTCTGTCGATATCAATGCCTGTGTGCAAACAGTCTGCAATATGACCTCCGGTGAGATCAACCGGTATGCGGAGCTGGTGCTGGAGCTGGGTGAACTGCCCTCGCTCTATTGTCAGCCGGGCTACCTGGCACAGGCTCTGCTGAGTCTGTTGCTAAATGCCGACCGGGCCGTCAGAGACACCGGTAGACAAGACGGTAAGATTCGCGTGCAGACCAGGTTTGAACCAGGACGGGACGGAGAGACGGACGAGATCGGCATTCGCATCACGGACAATGGTGCGGGCATGGCGCCGGATACCTTGACGCGAGTATTTGATCCCTTTTTCACCACCCATGATGTGGGTGAGGGCACCGGCCTGGGGCTGACCCTCAGCCGGGACATCATCCAGGCCCACGGCGGTCGCATCGAGGTGGAAAGTGAACCGGGTGTGGGGACGACGGTAAATATTTATTTACCGATAGAAGTTGCGAGTAAGGAGTGACTAGGATGACCAACTACGCTCCCCTATTTACCGGCCAGCCCGCCGATGAAGGCCAAGAGTCGTCCGAGGCGCCACAGATCTATAGCATTCTGCTGGTGGATGATGAGCCCAACGTGCTGCATGCGTTACAGCGTGTTTTTCGTCAGGAGAACTACCGCATCCATACCGCCGGCAATGGTCGGGAGGCGTTGAGCATTCTAAAGGCCCAGACCTGCCAGCTCATTATTTCCGATTATCTGATGCCGGGGATGAATGGCGGGGAATTGCTGCGCGAGGTCAAGGCCCGCTATCCGCGGACCATCCGTATCATGCTCACCGGTCATGCGGATACCAATGCAGTGGTGGCGGCTGTCAAGGAAGGCGCCATTTACAAGTTTATGCTCAAGCCCTGGAACGATGACGATATACGCGTCACTGTGGCGTTGGCGTTGGAACAGTACGATTTGGTACAGCGCAACCAGGAACTGGAAAAACAGAATACAGCCAAGGCCAGGGAGATCAACGCCTTGGCCAAGCTGGCGGTCACCAACCGCAGTCAGCTGGCCATCATGCTGCACAAACGAAGCCTGCTCAATGACAAGCAAGTGCAGGAATTGTATCAACAGCAACAGCGGCGCAAGGAACCGATGGTCAAGCTGGTCCTGGAACAGGACTGGGTCAGTGAACGGCAGTTCCGCGATATCCTGCGCCAGGAATTCATGATCGAGGAGGTGGCGCTGGCAGAGATCCAGGTTGATACGGCGGTGGCGGCCCTGTTGCCGCGTAGCTTTTGCCAACGCCAGTGGGTGTTGCCGTTACGTCAGGTCAAACGGCACTTGACACTGGTGATGGCCGACCCGCTGGACAGTGGCCTGCTCGATGAATTGCGTTTTACCACCGGCCTGGAGATCGGGGCCGTGATGGCCCCGGTGGCCGATATCCGGGCCAAGATCGACGAGGTCTATGGTGAGGAAATTATTTCGTTCGACGAACTGGAAACCATGGTATCCAGCGCCGACCCGTTCGAGGGCATCGAAATCATTATCGAGGATGATGATGACATCCCCCTGGACGAACTGTTGCGTGGCACCGACGAACCGCCAGCCATCCGCCTGGTCAACGCCATTATTTTGGAGGCGGTACGCCTGCGGGCCAGCGATATTCACATTCATCCGCGCACCAAGAGCGTGGTTGTGCGCTACCGCATCGACGGCATTCTGGTGGACAAGATTCAGGTGCCGCACCACTTGTTCCTGTCGCTGGTGTCACGCATCAAAATAATGGCCGAACTGGATATTTCCGAACGTCGGCGGCCCCAGGATGGCCGCATTACCGTGAAGACCCCGTTGCGGATTCTTGACCTGCGCATTTCCGTCCTGCCCACCCTCAACGGAGAAAAGATTGTCATGCGCTTGCTGGACCGCAATGCGGAAGTTTTTTCCCTGAGTGCATTGGGACTTTCTGACGCCAATGAGACCACCATCATGAATGTAGTCAGCAAGCCCCAGGGCATTATCCTTGCCACGGGACCGACGGGCAGCGGCAAGACCTCCACCCTGTATGCCATGCTCCAGTATCAGGCCACGCCCGAAAAGAATTATGTCACCATCGAGGACCCCGTTGAATATTATCTGGACATGGCGGGGCAGGTAATGGTCCGGGAAAAGATCGGGTTGGATTTCAGCAGCGTCCTGCGGGCTGTGTTACGCCAGGACCCGGATGTCATCCTGCTGGGTGAGATCCGCGATAGGGAAACCGCCGAGGTGGCCTTCCATGCCGCGTTAACGGGGCACCTGGTCTACACTACCCTGCACACCAACTCGGCAATCGCCACCATTGCCCGCCTGTTTGAGTTAGGCACCAAGTCCCATACCATCGCCTCTGCTCTGGAGGCCATTATTGCTCAGCGTCTGGTACGAAAGATCTGCGAAGACTGCCGTACACCTGTTACACCCCAACGGGATCTGTTGCACAAGCTGGGGCCCGTGTTTCAGGCTGAGGACATGGTATTTTTTCAGGGCCAAGGTTGCGACCAGTGTCACCAGGCGGGTTATCTTGGCCGCGTCGGTATCTATGAAATATTGCTGCCCAGTGAAGAAATGTGCCATTTGATCTCATCCGGATCCAGTGTGCGCGAGATCAGCGAAATGGCCAGGCAGGAAAATTTTACTACCCTGCTTGAAGATGCACGGGAAAAAGTAAAACAGGGACAAACCACTCTCCAAGAGGTGCTGCGGGTACTCGGTCCGCAGGTACTTTGAATAGGCGAGTGTCTCTGAAGAGAGAACGAAGACGATAATGGTGATGTCACAAAGATCAATCCGTGCCTGAAAAGGCTAACTATAAAATGTCATGGCCATCTATGTGACCTTGTTGTCTCTATAAATTTTTCATGGGCACACATTTATAAAGATAGCTGGCCAAGAACATTGATACCTGCCCCATGTGGCCAGCGCCCAGGTAAACCATGGAAAGATGTAGACGGTATGTTATTGAAACAGGGAGAAATGGCGCGCCCGACAGGATTCGAACCTGTGACCACCGCCTTCGGAGGGCGGTACTCTATCCAGCTGAGCTACGGGCGCTAGTGTGTTTTCTGGGTTAAAGAATTCGTATTTATGGTCGAAGCCTTTAAATATTAAAGGTTTTTTCTCGTAATCTTGGTTGTGAACCGGGCAAGCATAACCGTCGATGCCGGTGGCGTCCATGCCCGAATGGGTAGCTTCCTTCGGTGTAATATTAGGGTATACTCACGCACCATTTTTCAGGCCCGTGCCTTGTGAACCAGGGTGTCGGGGATCGTTTTTATTTTAATGAAGAGGAAGGATAGAAACATGAGTGATATGAGTGATCGTGATTTTACCCGTAGTTTCACTTACATGCTGGTGGCGATGGCAGCCCTGACAGTAGTGATCTACGTTATTGCCAATAGCATAGGCGGCAAGCCCGAGAAGACCGCCGCTGTTGACAAAGATGTTGTTGCCCGCATCGCGCCCGTTGGCCAAGTGTCTATCATGGGCTCCGTTCTGAATGCCGTGATTCCTGCCGCCCAGGCGGCTGATGGTAAGGCTACATTCAACGCAAGCTGTGCCGCCTGTCACGCAACCGGTGTTGCCGGTGCACCCAAGGTGGGTGATAAGGCTAACTGGAAGGCCCGCATCGCACAGGGTAACAAGACTTTATACAGTCATGCTATCAAGGGTTATCAGGGCAAGAAGGGCTTCATGCCTGCCAAGGGCGGTAACGCCAGCTTGTCCGATGCCGCGGTAAAGGCCGCGGTCGACCACATGGTGGCTGGCTCCAAATAAGCCAAACCATTTGGTTTGATTGCGCTGGTTCGACCGACTGGTTTGACTACAAACGGCCCCTGGTTCAGGGGCCGTTTTTTTATGCGGGATCAGGATATATTGGAGACGGCGTATTGATGTGTAGTCTGGCGATCAAGCGTACGGTATTGCACGGCTTCGGCAATATGTTCGGCCGACAGGCCACTACTACCCGCCAGGTCGGCAATAGTGCGCGCGACCTTGAGTATGCGATGGTAGGCTCGGGCGCTAAGTCCCAACCTGACCATGGCCTGATCCAGAATGGCGCGGGATTCATCATCCAGTGCGCAGTATTCTTCCAGTTCTTTCTGGCTCAGGCCCTGGTTGGTTTTTTGCTGGCGTTGATATTGGATGTTGCGTGCAGCCAGTACCCGTCCCCTTACCGAGGCGCTGGATTCACCTGCCGGTAGCCTGGGGTTGAGCAAGGTATTGTGGCTCAGGGCCGGTACATCAACATGTAAATCAATTCGGTCCAGCAAGGGCCCGGAAATACGGCCGCGGTATCGTTGCACCTGGTCGGTTGTGCAGTGACAGCGGCCGGAGGGGTCGCCCAGGTGACCACAGGGGCAGGGATTCATGGCGGCGATGAGTTGAAAGCGGGCCGGGAAATCTGCCTGTCGGGCGGCGCGGGAAATGGTGATTCGTCCTGACTCCAGGGGTTCGCGCAGGACTTCCAGTACACGTCTATCGAATTCCGGCAGTTCGTCGAGAAACAACACACCATTATGAGCCAGTGATATCTCACCCGGTCTCGGCGTACTCCCACCCCCCACCAGGGCCACACCCGAGGCAGTATGATGCGGTGCCCGAAATGGACGTTTCCGCCATAGACTGACATCAAAGCGTTGCTCACTGATGGAAAGAATGGAGGCCGTTTCCAGTGCCGCATCCTTATCCATATCCGGCAGGATGCCCGGCAGCCGTGTGGCCAGCATGGTCTTGCCAGACCCCGGTGGACCAATAAAAAGCAGGCTATGGCCACCGGCCGCGGCAATTTCCAGCGCACGTTTCGCCTGGTGTTGGCCGCGTACATCGGTGAGATCGTCATAGTCGCTGTGCTGTGGCGATATCTCGGGGGCCTTGAGTCCGGGCAGCATGGCCGTCCCGTTGAGATGACCGACGACCTCCAGCAAGTGTGAGGCCGCAACCAGTGTTTCGGTGTCGGCCAGCGCGGCCTCTTCGGCGCAGTTGGCCGGTAAAATCAAAATGCGCCCTGTCTTGCAGGTGTGCAGGGCGGCAACCAGACTGCCGCGCACCGCGCGAATTTCTCCAGTGAGCGCGAGCTCACCGATAAGTTCATGGCGCTCTACCGTATCCCGTGATAGTTGGCCGCTGGCCACCAGGATGCCGATGGCAATAGGCAAATCAAAGCGTCCACCTTCTTTGGGTAAGTCCGCGGGCGCGAGGTTGATGGTGATGCGCCTGGCGGGGAATTCGAAACCGGCATTGATCAGTGCGCTGCGTACCCGGTCTTTGCTTTCGCGTACGGCGGCCTCCGGCAGGCCGACAATTGAAAGTGCCGGCAAGCCATTGGTTAAATGGGTCTCAACGGTGACCAGGGGTGCCGCCACGCCCGTGAGCGCGCGGCTGTAGACAACGGCAAGTGACATGAATTCCTTCCGTGGATATTCGTGAATAGTTTATTGCGACAGTTTTTGTTCCAGTTTCGTGACGGTCTTTTCCAGCGCCTCAATTTTTTCGCGCGTGCGCTGTAATAAGGCCTTTTGGATCTCCAACTCCTCCCGCGTAACCAGGCCCATGCGGTCCAATTGGGCCTGTAGCACCTGACGAAGATTTTTTTCTATGTCCCGTGTAATCCCCGCCGGAAAGGCCGCTGACAGGGCACGTGTGATTTCATCTATGAATTGGGGTCTGTTCATCGCCTGATGCTACCGTTTATCTTTTGTTGCCAGCCGTATAGTCCAATCATACCGCATTCATGGCCATAGTGATTTCCTTGTGTGGGCGGAATCCGTACAATGCGCACTGTTTTGGTTCACGGAAACTTTTCACGCCACATGGTCCGGGAGAAAGCGCAGGTGAAAGCCAATACCCCAGTTTGCTGCATATTATTAATGGCTTTGTCGATGGCGCCCATGGCGGCGCTGGCCACCGACAGTCTGAAGTCAGAAGTGGCTTTGGTCTCGGATTATGTCTTTCGGGGCATATCCCAAAGCAATAACAAGGCGGCCCTGCAAGGCGGCGCTGAGTATCAGCACAGTCTGGGATTCTATGCCGGCGCCTGGGGTTCAATGGTGGATACCGAACCATTTAATGCGCCGGATGACGGTTCATTTATCGAGGTGGACCTGTATGGTGGATTTAGTTCCGAGATTAAAGCCATTGATCTGGGCTGGGATGTGGGCGTCATTTCCTATCAATACAACGACAGCGATGACACTTATAACGAAGTCTATGGCAGCGTCAGTTTCGATCCCTGGCGCGATCACCTGACAGTGGTGGGCAAGGTGTCCTATGACTGGGACAACAATGTCACCACGGCCGAGGCGCTGGCCACGCTGGATCTGGGCCGGGACATCCACCTTAATTTTCACCCGGGACAGGTGCGCTATGATGAAACCGCAGCCGAAGATTACTTCTTTGCCGAGGCGGGTGTCGGCACCCGTTTTGACTTCTCCCGCTATATCAAAACCCTGGATGTCGATATCAATTATTCGGACACCGATCTCGATCAGGATATTGATGGCAACTCCGGTATCACACATAAAATCTGGTGGTTGGGGTTGAAGGCGCATTTTTAAAGAAAAATGAAAATCGCATCGTCATTTTTCGGTTTTAGAAAACTTCCTGGATGGGCTGCCAGAGTTTCCTGAATGCATTAATTTAGGAAACCCCTGACTGCGGTAGGCGTGGCCGAATCCGGGCATGCCTTTTTTATGTCCATAGATCCTTTCCTATTTGCACAAAATAAGTGCATGCACGGCTTTGGTGCTCACCATTGTGGTGCATAGCTGCGCCAAAATGGGGACGACTATTATCTAATTGTTTGTTTCTTAAGACTAAAAGATGTTGGCACAGGAACTGCTACGAAAGCCGTCACGCAGGCCCCTTAGGCTTGTGGACACGATTACTTCACCACAAACGAAACCAATCGGGAGAGAAACAATGAAAACCATAAAGAAACTAGGAGGCGCAGTGGCCCTGGCTGCGACCATGGGTGTGACGCCGGTCGCCATGGCCGATTTGTCCGCCAATGCCGCGGCCACCAGTAACTATGTCTGGCGCGGTACTACACAAACCAACAACGGCGCCGCGGTATCCGGGGGTATTGATTACAGCGCACCCTTCGGCGTTTATGCGGGCACCTGGGTCTCAAATACTACTTTGGTTGGCTCTAAAGGGAATGTTTCACAAGAGCTAGATCTCTATGCTGGATGGACTCACGAGTTTGGTCCTGTTGGTTTTGATGTCGGTGTTATCCGATACGGGTATCCGCAAAGCGAAGACATAGATTGGATCGAAGGTTATGTGGGTGCCAGCTTTAGTGCCGGCCCGGTAGACCTTTCCGCTCAGGTCAATGTGAGTAATGATGTTTTCGGCACCGATGAAAATGGGTTGTATGTAGAGTTCTCCGCCGAAACAGAAGTAAAGGGTCTGACGCTGGCCGCGCACGTGGGCACATATGACTTTGAGTTTGGTGATAGTGATGAAGTATTGGCCGCGGGTGAAACCTATGCCGGTTATGACGATTACGTCGATTTCAGTATTAGTGTCAGCAAGGATGAATTCACGTTTGCCTTATCGAACACAACCCTGAGTGGTAATGATACCGCCGGTAATCCTTTATTCGGTCTTGACGATGATCCAAAGATTTTCGTTACCTGGGCCTCGGAGTGGGATCTGCTGAAGAAATAAGCGCTTTACACAAATTAAATAATTAGGAGAGAGGCTGATGAAATTAGTAACTGCAATCATCAAGCCCTTCAAGCTGGACGACGTACGTGATGCCCTGTCAGGAGTGGGTGTGCAGGGCATTACCGTCACCGAGGTCAAGGGCTTCGGGCGGCAGAAGGGTCATACCGAGCTATACAGGGGAGCAGAATACGTGGTCGACTTCCTGCCCAAGATAAAGGTTGAGGCAGCGATAGATGCGAATTTGCTTGATCAGGTGATCGAAGCGATCGTCGGTGCCGCTAAGACCGACAAGATCGGTGATGGCAAGATCTTTGTTGCCGATATCGAACAGGTCGTACGCATACGTACCGGCGAGACCGGCAAAGATGCACTGTAACCCCTTCAGACGCGAATTGCGGAGGAATTATTGTGGAAGCTATTGAAGCTATTAATGGTATTAAAGAACTTAGCTACGCGTTGGACACCTTTTATTTCCTGGTAACCGGTGCGCTAGTGATGTGGATGGCAGCGGGTTTCGCCATGCTGGAAGCCGGATTGGTGCGCTCGAAAAATACTGCCGAAATTCTAACCAAGAATGTGGCCCTGTTTGCCATTGCTTGTATTATGTACATGATTGTCGGATACAACATCATGTATGGCGACTCATCCAGCAGTGTTATCCCGTCTATCAGTTTTCTGTTAGGTGCGGATAATGCCAAGGATGCAGTCTTGGCCACCGGTATGGATAAGTGGTATGACGGTAGCTATTATTCCAGCATGTCGGACTTCTTCTTCCAGATGGTATTCGTGGCCACGGCCATGTCTATTGTTTCCGGTGCCGTGGCAGAGCGCATGAAGTTGTGGTCCTTCCTGGCATTTGCCGTTTTCATGACCGGTTTAATCTATCCGGTACAGGGTTACTGGAAGTGGGGCGGCGGCTTCCTGGATCAGGCCGGGTTTAACGACTTTGCCGGGTCCGGTATCGTGCATTTATGCGGGGCCACGGCGGCGCTGGCAGGCGTATTGCTGCTGGGCGCACGTAAAGGCAAATTCGGTCCCAAGGGCGAGGTGAATGCTATCCCTGGCGCCAACCTGCCTTTGGCAACACTGGGTACTTTTATCCTGTGGCTGGGTTGGTTTGGATTCAACGGCGGTTCAGAATTGATTCTGTCCAACATCGAAGAAGCCAATGCCGTGGCCTTGGTGTTTGTGAACACCAATATGGCCGCCGCCGGGGGTGTGGTTGCGGCATTGATTACCGCCCGCCTGCTGTTTGGCAAGGCCGATCTCACCATGGGTCTCAACGGCGCGCTGGCTGGACTGGTGTCGATTACCGCTGAACCCTTGACGCCCACGCCTCACCTGGCCACCATGATTGGTGCCATCGGTGGTGTACTGGTGGTGTTTTCCATTATCGGCCTGGACAAGCTCAAGATCGATGACCCGGTGGGTGCAATCTCGGTTCACGGCTCTGTCGGTATCTGGGGCCTGATCGCTGTTGTGCTGTCTAACGGTGACGCCACACTGGGGGCACAGTTACTGGGCGTCGGTTCGATTTTCGTCTGGACCTTCGTCGCCTCACTCATAGTCTGGTTCACCGTGAAAGCGATTATGGGCATACGTGTCAGCGAAGAAGAGGAATATGAGGGCGTGGACCTGGTCGAATGTGGTCTCGAGGCCTATCCTGAGTTTACGGCTGGTAAATAAATCCTTTCAGTAAGTGGTAACAATTATGGGCATCCCGACGGGGTGCCCGTTTTTTTTAATGGGCACTGGACCGCGGTTTATTCCCATGCCCTGCAACAGGGCCGTCGGCAAAGTTCATTTTAGGCGCGGTGAGTGTTGATGAGGGCTTGCCTATGTGGTGGCCCTGAACATAGTCCACGCCGATATCCGCGAGTATTTCCAGGATAGCCGGAGATTCAACAAACTCCGCCACCGTGCTTAGCCCCAGCTCATGGGCTACCTGAACAATAGCCTTAACAAAAATCTGGTCTTCCCGACTGCAGTCGATATGACGTATGAAGCCGCCATCGATTTTAATCTGATCAACGGGCAGGTGTTTCAGGTATGAGAAGGAAGAAAAACCGACTCCAAAATCATCCAATGAAAAATGATAGCCCAGTTTTTTCATGCGTGACAGGAAGCTCTCGGCCTTGGCCATTTCTGCTATGGCCGAGGACTCAGTGATTTCAAAAATCAGCTGATTGGGCTTGATCATGCTGGCGATGACATGTTCCTGAAAGAACTCGAACAAACCGGGTGTATCCAGTGAACGCCCTGAGAGGTTGATGGCGATGGTGCAGTCTTTATTTTCAGGGCGCGACAGACGCTTCAACACTTGTGTCAGCACCCATTTGTCAATGTCGCTGATTTGTCCCGTTTGTTCGGCCGTTTCAATAAATTCACTGGCGGTGTATTCTTTACCTGTTATGTCAGTCAGGCGTATGAGGGCTTCGTAATGCATGCTGCATTCACGTGAGGCCAGCGGTACGATGGACTGGAAGTCCAGGCGCAGCCTGTTGTTCTCCAGTGCTTCATGTATCAGCGTCTGCCAGTTTATGCGGTCGCGCATATTATCCAGCAGGGTATCGCTTGCATGATACACATGGTAGCGATTCTGTCCGTGAGCCTTTGCCAGCGTGACAGCACTGTCGGCATGGGCCAGCAAGGTCTCACTGTCTTGACCGCCTTCCGGATACGAGCAAATGCCGACGCCGGCGAATAATCTGATTGCCGTCTCACCCACAGCCAGTGGCGTGGTTTCGATGGCAGCCAATAAATCCTTGGCTACCTTGCGTCCGACTTCAGCCGTTGCGCCCCGCAACAGGATGCCAAACTCATCGCCTCCCAATCGGGCCAGGATGGCGCTATTGCCGCAATGTGCTGAAAAGATATCGGCGACGATACGCAACAAGCCATCACCGGCCATATGGCCATGGGTATCGTTGATAAGCTTAAAGCCATCCAGATCGAAAAATAAGATCGTAAGGGGTGTGTTATTGCTGGAAGACAGAAGAATCTCATTGTCCAGCGTATCAATAAATTTATGACGCCCTAAAAGTCCCGTCAGCGCATCGTATTCGGCCAGATATAACAGACGCGATTGGTCCTGTTTGCGGCGTGTAATGTCACGCGTGACCCCGCGATAACCCACGACCATGCCGTGGTCATCCTGTATAGGCGTGCCATTGGATTCAAAAATCACTTCACCACGGGTTTTGTGTTTAACGCGGTATTCCACCCCGTAGAAAGGTTTTCTTTCCTTGTTCAGCATTTCGAAGGTGGCACGCAAGCGCTGCGCATCTTCCGGGAGCATGATCTCGAAGGCCGAGGTACCTATGATTTGATGAGGTTCATAACCGGTAAGAATCGTGACCTTTTTGGAGACATATGTATAGCGACCGGCAGTATCGGTTTCCCATAACCAGTCGCTGGTGTTGTCAGCCATATCGCGAAAACGACGGTTGCTTTGTTTGAGGGCTTCGAGGTTAGTCCGCAGCTTTTCAGTCATATCATTGAAGCTGCTGGCCAGATCACCTATCTCATCCCGGGAATTGACAGGCACCCTGACAGCATAATTCCCCGCCGCGACTTCTTCCGCTGCCTTGGCAACCTTGTTGATATTACGGGTCAGGAACCAGCCCAGTGTGAAGGAGATCAGGGCAACCAGCATCACTTCCAGTGCCACGATATACACATTGGAACGGGTGGTTGTGGCCAGCGCTGCTTCAGCCTGTTGCCGGGTGAGTTCCAGGTCGATGGTACCGAAGAGGCTGCCGGCAACGGTAATGGCTTCTGAAGCACGTATGGGTTGTGTGTGTTGTGATTTTGTTCCCGCCGCCGCCAGTATCTTGCCGCTATGATCACTGATAGAGACATAGGTCATATTGTGCTTGTCGATGATACCCGTCAGTAGGTGCCGCAGCTGCGCAAGATCCAGCGCCAGCAAGGGCCCGGTTGCCGAAGCCGCTACCAGTTCCGCGGTCGCCCGGGCCTGGTTGGCCAGCTGGGTCTCGAGATTGTCGCGGGTATTACTGAGATTGCTGGCCAGCAATAATCCCAGCAAGGCAATTTCCGTTACGGCAATGAGCACAACGGCCTTGTAGCGCAATGACAGTCTCATAACGCTGCATACTCCCTGATGTAATCATGCACCATGTCATAGGTGCCCTGGGTTGCCGGCCGCAGGCCGGCAAAGCCGGCGGCTTGCATGGCCGAGTGTCCCGGTGACTGGGCGTTATAATTCAGAAGCAGCTGGCGTATATCATTATTAATATCCGCGTCCAGGTTATCGCTAAGCAACCAGG
The DNA here is from genome assembly GCA_036986275.1 of Gammaproteobacteria bacterium. Taxonomy (GTDB): domain Bacteria; phylum Pseudomonadota; class Gammaproteobacteria; order Acidiferrobacterales; family SZUA-150; genus BTRG01. The sequence goes on from BTRG01000001.1 coordinate 87,025, forward strand.
CCAGTCCCGGCATGGCCGCGCTCTTGGTAATTACGCGAACCTTGTCGGCGCCATATTTCTTTTTAAAGATCGGGCTGTTTAAGGCCAATGTGTCAACGCCGATGGCATCAACATAACCATCTCGCAGTTTCAACATGGCCTCGGCGATCGTGCGTGGCATGGGGACTTCATAGTATTGGCCTGCCAGGCCCGAGCGCTTGAGTAGCACTTTGGGTACGATGGTGGCAAAGAAGGAATTATTATTGCCGCTAAAAGCAATGCGTTTTCCACGCAAGTCATTCAGAGAATGAATACTGCTGTCATCCCTGACTATGATATACCCATGCATGCCATCAACCGTGTTGACGGGCAGTTGGTGGGCAAAGATTTCATAGCCCTGTTTTGCCAGTCGTAAGGCCTGTAATGGATTGGCCATGATGATGGCCGGTTCGGAATCAGCATAAATAGACTCCTCGAAGGCATTCATGGAATCGTAGGCCTTGATGCTCACTGTAATCTCAAGGCGCTGTTTTAAATAGGCTGCCAGGGGCAGCATTTGATGTATGGTGTCATCCGCGCCCATTCGGGGTATTACGTGAAAATCAATAGTACGCCGAACGAATGACAGGCCCAGGTCTATTTTCCTGAAGCGTGCCAACTCATCCCTGGTGACCTCAACAAAGCGATGGAAACCCAGACGATTTAGTGTGTAACGATTATTATCAGACCTGTGCATATTCAACAGGCGTTCACGAATATTACTGGCGACGTTTTCAGGCACGCGCGGATGGGCGGCAATAATGTGGGGCAACAGGGGCTGTGTGCGATGTAGCACCTTGAGTTTCCGGCGTATGGCAGTTGTGAGTTGATTGAATGAACGTTCTACACCGCCCGCCGCGATGTACCGGCCCTGGGCAACCGCACGGTAGGCTGATTCATGGGTGCCGAGATAGGCAACGCTATAAGAAATATGGTTTTGCTTGAGATCCATACGTGGCAGCAGGGTGGCGCCCAGGGCACGCGGCGCCGGGAATGCCAGGGTTTGTCCCACCAATCCACTCAGTGTCACAGGGCCATTGGTGCGTGTGACGATGATACCGGTCAAGGGGCGTTCTCTTCTCACCAGGGCCCTATAGCCTGCTTTTTTTTGTGCTTCCAGGAAGAGTGCCGAATTCATATAGGCAAAGTCGAACACACCTTTCAGGCTGCGCTCCTCGAATGTCGTAATACTGGGAGCCGTGGCAAAACGTAGCGGTGCCTCATTCCCGGATGTCAGGGATTGCAGCAGGGGAATCCAGCGTTCCGCCAGTACCACGGGAGATTGTTGGGGAACGATTCCGATGTCGTATTCGGTGGCTGCCAGGGCAGTTGTCAGCAAGACATATAATCCAAAACCAGAAAGGACGGCTAAACGAATAGCGGGCACGACCAGACTCCCGGCGGTGGTGTGCTGTAGCAACGGCCGCCGCGTGAATAGATTATCGTGAGTGGCCGTCCATGGCATTTATCTCAGTAGTTTAGGCAGAACCGGAAGTCACCACAATAACCATTTAATTATAAACAGATATATGGCCGGTTTTTGCTTACCGGTAGCGATCAGGATTGCAGGAACCGGGGTGGAATAGCTGCGGCGGCATAGAGTTCGTGAGAGTAATAGCGGGTGTCCAGGGTGGGCCTGCGTAGCAAGTCGACGGATAGTGTACCGTTTTTAGCCGCCACAGTGGCGCTCCACCAACCCGAGGGATAAGTGCATTGCGGGAAATGAAACAGTTTTCGCTTAGCGAAACCAGCCTGACCCAGGCTGTCATCCACAGCTTGTATCAGTGAGGTGTGGAACAGTGGCGATTCGCTTTGCAGGGCCAGGATGCCGTTGTCTGTCAATGCACGGAAGCATTGCCTGTAAAATTCGATCTCAAAGAGTCCGGCGGCAGGCCCTACCGGATCGGTGGAATCCACAAGAATGACATCGTAACGTTGTTCATCGGCGTCCTTGACCCATTTAATCCCGTCTTCGAAATGTATCGCCGCACGCGGGTCGTGGTTACTGCTGCATAATTCGGGAAAAAATTCTTCCGCGGCGTGTGTTACATCCGCGTCCAGTTCGACCATGTCCACATGTTTCACGGCCTCGTGTTTGAGGACCTCTTTCAATGTGCCGCAATCACCACCGCCTATAATCAATACCTTTTCAGGTTGCATGTGGCTGCACAAGGCCGGGTGTGTCAGCATCTCATGGTAAATAAAGTTGTCCCTGCCGGTGACCATGACCAGGCCATCCAGTGTCATCAGACGGCCGAAACTCTCGGTTTCGAAGATTTCTATACGTTGATACGGAGACTGCAGGTCACAGAGTTTGGTTTTGATTTTAAGTGAAATGGCGCTGCCTTGATCGGCCCATTCCTCGGTATACCACGTGTCGTCTATGGCCATAGTGAAGTCTGATTAGAGTGTGTTGCCTAACATACTCTATCTATATCCAGGTTGTCAGGCGATTCTGATTGAACGACGCCAGAATTACCGGATAATTACCTGGACTATGCCAGCAGAGTGATACCATGAGCCAATGGACCATAAATGATGCGCGTGCGACCTATAACCTCCAGGCCTGGAGTGAGGGCTATGTAGACATTGATGCACAGGGCAACCTGCTGGTGCGTCCCGACCCCGACAACCCGGTCTCTGTAAATTTACCTGAACTGGTGTCCCGTTTGCCCGCCGCCGGTGTGCGCCTGCCCGTGCTGGTGCGTTTCTCCGGCATATTGCGTCACCGTGTGCGCTTGTTACAGCAGGCCTTTGCAGCAGCCATGGAAACACACCGGTATCAGGGTCGTTATACGCCGGTCTATCCTATCAAGGTCAATCAGCAACACAGTGTGGTGCAGGCCTTGATGCAGGAAAGTGGGGACAGCCTGGGTCTGGAAGCGGGTAGCAAGCCTGAGCTGCTGGCCGTGATTGCCAGTAGTCACGAAGACGGCATCATCGTCTGTAACGGTTATAAGGACAGGGAGTATATCCGTCTGGCCCTGATAGCCCGGGACATGGGTATGCAAGTCTTTCTGGTGATAGAAAAGGTATCCGAACTGGTATTGGTATTGGAAGAGAGCCGGAGCCTGGGTATTACACCTCTGCTGGGTGTGCGTGTGCGGCTGGCTTCTATCGCTGCCGGCAACTGGCAGAACAGCGGTGGCGCCAAATCCAAGTTTGGGTTGTCAGCGGCGCAAATGATGAAAGTGGTCGCGACCTTAAAGGATGCGGGCCTGTTGCATGCTTTAAGCATGATGCATTTCCATATGGGCTCGCAGATTACGGAGCTTGAGGCCATCAGCCAGGGGGCCACGGAAGCCGGTCGATACCTGGGCGTGTTGAGTCAACAGGGGGTTGTGTTGACGCACGTGAATGCCGGCGGTGGTCTGGGTATCGATTACGAGGGCACACAATCCCGCAGTTTCTGTTCCCGAAATTACAGCATTGAACAGTATGCCGATGTTTTGGTGGCTGCGTTCAAATCAGCGGCCGAGAAATATGGGGTGTCTTGCCCCGACATCATCACCGAGAGCGGGCGCGCCATGAGCGCACACCATGCCATGCTGATTACCAATGTTATTGATCGTGAAGTGCTGGGGGATGGCGTCGTATCGCAAGCACTCTCAGACGCGGTATCAATTAGCACCTTACAGCAATTCGTGCGGGAGCTGGAAAACGGCTCTCCCGTGAACCTGTATCATGATGCCGCCCAGCTATATGAGAAGTCCCATCAGCTGTTTTTACAGGGCCAGCTGGAGCTGCAGCATTTGGCGCAGTTTGATGAACTGTATTTTTCATTTTGCAGGCAGTTGCAGGCAAGACTCACCCCGCAGAAGCATAGCCACCGGCAAGCCTGGGATAGTCTGAATGATTTATTGGCCGATAAGTATTTTGTCAATTTCTCCCTGTTTCAGTCGGCACCGGATCATTGGGCCATCGATCAGGTCTTTCCTGTCATGCCGATACATCGATTGAACGAAAAACCTGACAGGCGTGTTCGATTGCAGGATATCACTTGCGATTCGGATGGCAGTATGCACTTGTATGTGGACAGTGAGGGGGTCGAGTCTACATTACCGCTGCATTCAATTTCAGATGATAATGAATACCTGTTGGGATTTTTCCTGCTGGGCGCCTACCAGGAAATTCTCGGCGATATGCATAATCTCTTTGGCGATACCGATTCGGTCCATGTCGAGATAAATGAGCAAGGTGAATTCAAATTAACGGAAATACGGCATGGCGACAGTGTCGAGCAGGTGCTGGATACCGTGCATTTTGAAAAGAATCATTTAATTAACGCTTTTATACAGAAAGTCGCACAAGCCCGTTCCGCCAGTGATGATCGGCGTGCCGAGTACTTGCGCATGTTATCTGAGGGCCTGCAGGGTTATACCTATCTGGAGTAGTGCCCGAAAAATATGAGAGATGTGTGCGCCCTGGAACGCTTATAGGAACTCAACGCAAAACCGGGATGTGCCTGGCCAGGCGAATCATTATTTTTTGACGCGCAATCTTAGGGCCTGTATGCCCATGGCCTTGAGTTGCCGATTGGTACGGTCCAATTCATCAAGTTGCTGGTAGGGCCCCAGGCGTACACGATGAAAATCACCCTTCCCCGGGATGGTAATTTTTTGTACGGATGCCACCAGGCCATTCAAGGCCAGCTTGGCCTTGAGCTGGTCGGCATCCTGGTAGCGCGCAAAGGAGCCGGCCTGTAACAAGTAATGATGCCCTTTGATTCTGGCGGGTTTTGTCGGTTCAGGTTCCGGCAACACCGTCTCGGTCTTCGGCAATATGTTATAAAAATCAAAACGGGTCGCCGGTTTGTGTTGTGCCGGCGTGCTGTTAGGGCTGGCTTCGGGGACCGGTGCAATGCTCTTGTCGATCAATACACGCAGGCCGCTATTGGGTGCGCTGGCGCGTTGAACAAGAAACTGGATCAGCAGTGCCAGTAGCGCGCCCACGGCCAGGCCTATCAACAACAAAGCCCAATTGGGCAAGGACCTGCTGCCCCGTGAGGCGGGCCGGCGCCTGACCGTTTTCTTGCGGCGCTTGCCTCTACTGTAGGGTTTGTAAGCCATTACATATTGCTGGGCGCGGAGACGCCCAGCAGCGCCAGACCATTGGCAATGACCTGGCGGGTCGCCGCGATAAGACTGAGGCGGGCGTTTCGTACCGCGGCATCATCAGTAATAAAGGTATGGGCGTTATAATAGGTATGGAAGGCATTGGCCAGATCACGCAAGTAATGAGCGATCAAGTGGGGCTCGTGATTCCTGGCGGCCGATTCAATCATTTCAGGATAACGCGATAGCATGACCATCAGTTCCTGTTCGTGGTTTTCGTTTAGCAAATGCAGGTTACGATTACCGTCATCAAGTTCATGGCTTAGGCCCTTTTCTTGCAGTTGCCTGAAGACGCTGCACACCCGCGCATGGGCATACTGTATATAATAAACAGGGTTGTCGTTGCTTTGTGATTTAGCCAGGTCGAGGTCGAAATCCATATGTTGTTCGGACTTGCGCATGACGTAAAAGAAGCGTGCGGCATCGGCGCCGACTTCCTGACGCAGTTCCCGCAGGGTCACGAAATCACCGCTGCGTGTGGACATCTGTACTTTTTTGCCACCGCGATAGAGTACGGCAAACTGTACCAGCAAGACATCGAGTTTATGTGCGTCTTCTTCCAGTGCCGAGAGTACGGCCTTAACACGCGGGACATAGCCATGATGATCCGCCCCCCAGATGTCGATGAGCTGGTGATAGCCGCGGTCCAGTTTATTGACGTGATAGGCGATATCGGAGGCGAAGTAGGTAGGTTGACCGTTGTCACGTAATACGACGCGGTCTTTTTCATCACCGAAGTCCATGGAACGAAACCACAGCGCACCCCCTTTTTCATAGGTATGGCCCGTAGCCTTGAGCCGATCGATGCCCGTTTGCAGGGCGCCGCTGTCTACCAGCGAGCGCTCGGAAAACCACTCATCATAATGGACATCAAATTCTTCCAGGTCACGGCAGATATCGTCACGCAGGGCATTCAGCCCAAGATCAAAGACTTTTCTGTAGGCCTCCCCGCCCAGTAAAGATTTGACGCGTGCGATCAGTGCATCGATATGGGCCTCCTTGTCACCCCCCCCGGGTTCGTCTTTGGGGATATCCGCAAAGACTTCATGCAGGCTGTGATGAAAGGCGTTGGCATTTTCTCTATGCAGTGTTGCGGCGATGTCCCAGACATAATCCCCTTGATAGCCATTGACGGGAAACGGGAAGCTCTCGCCACACAGGTCGAGATAGCGCAGCCAGACGCTGGTGGCGAGTATTTCCATCTGCCGGCCGGCATCATTGACATAGTATTCGCTGTGAACGCGATAGCCAGCCGCTTTCAATACATTCGCCAGGCTGGCGCCATAGGCCGCGCCACGGCCGTGACCGACATGCAGCGGGCCTGTGGGATTGGCCGAGACATATTCCAGGTGTATGGATAGACCGGCGCCCAGTCCGCACTGGCCGTAGCTTTTGCCCTGTTCCAGCAGGGTACGGACCTCAGCATGGTAGACAGAGGGATGGAGAAAGAAATTGATAAAACCGGGTCCGGCGATTTCGGTCCTGGCTATCAAGGTGTTGTCCGGCAGCGCATCGACCAGCCGGGACGCCAGTTCGCGTGGTGGTAATTTGACTGATTTCGCCAGCACCAGTGCCAGATTGCAGGCAAAGTCACCGTGGGAGGATTGGCGTGTGCGTTCCAGTTCGATGCGGGTATGGGTATCCCTGGGCAGGACATTTTTTTCCTGCAACGTGCTCACGGCCTGATCGATAACGTCAATAATTGGTTGCTTCACTTAACGATTCCCGGCTGTGGTCGAAAGCGGCGATTCTAGCGGTCTGTGGCCAAAGAAAGAAGGCTCACGGTCTGGATAAAAACCTGGATCCAGAAATGCTCAAATAGATTACCCGGCGATTTGCCCAATCATCTTGGGACGTCTAACATGTTTATATTAAAGTTAATTCTTAAGTTAACCGCACAAGGCAGCAGGTTAACGCAGGATCTGGAGAAGAAGATGGCAAAGCCAACAAATTTTTCGTTATTCACCACATTGGCCACAGCGGGACTGATGGTCTTGTTGTCGGCCTGTAGTGGAGACGAGTCGAGCCTCTCCTCCGTCATTCTTTCCCAGCCTGAAGCAGAACCCAACGATACGACAGCGACCGCGCAGCTTATGCCGGTACCCTCCACTCTAGAGGGCTCAACGTCCAGTAATGGCGATGGCGCCAGCGCACCTACAATTGTTGATGCCGATTACTACACATTTACCCTGGCTCAGGATGCAAATATTATATTAACACTGGAGCGCTTCGGTGATGCGGATCTGGATTTGTTGTTAACCAATGCGGCGGATACCGCTTTTTCAACACCCCTGGCCACCAGTCAGACCACAGGCAGCACTCCCGAGACAATCTCTGCCAGTCTTACCGCGGGATCCTACTCTATTTGGGTGAATCCGTGGGCAACCAATAACCGGGCTACCGCTTATGTGCTCGGTGCGCATCTGCTGGGCACTGGCGGTTCTGCGGGAGGGGGTACTGGAGGAGGTGGTGGAGGCGGCGGGTCCGGTGCCAACTGTAACAACAACCAGGTAAGCGAGGGAACTTCGAACGACACCTTCGCGACGGCGCGGTCAGTCAATGTCCCGGTTAGGATAGTCGGCAATGTGGATGACCTTAATGACCCGGATGATTACTCTACCTTCACCCTGCTTACCGATAGCTTGGTATATGCAAGCCTGACGTTTACTGACCGTGCGGCCGATCTGGACATCTTTCTTTACGACAGCGCATTTAACCTCATTGATTCGAGTATTGCCGGTACCGGTTCGGATGAGCTTATGAGTAATTCCTTGTCAGCGGGTACTTACTACATGCGGGTGTTTGCTTACAATACGCCTAACGCCAGCACCGATTACACCTTGTGTCTCCAGGATTAGCTTCACACTTGAAAAGGTAAGCAATAAACGAACGCACATAAAAACACCCGGCATGGACCGGGTGTTTTTATGTGCGTTATGTTTGTAATAGCTAGTTAAGTCCCTACAGTGATATCCATGACATTGCTAATGATGCCACTGTCCGCGCCCAATTGGCCGGAGTACGAAAGCCCGCAGCCCGCATAGAGTCGTACTACCACGCGTTTGATACCGTCTTCTTCCGTCTCGTCGACGAAGGGTACTTCGACAAGGACATCCCCTCTACCGTCACCATTGGCATCATCATAAAGCTCCATGACTAACAAGCCGGGTGAAGAGCTGTTTGGGGCGAAGCTGAGATTTATCGTGAGTTCGATCTTGCCTAAAGGATTGTTGTCCTGGTCCAGGATGCTGATATTAATGGGCGTATCAGTATATTGGACGGTACAGGGAAGCGTACCCCCGGCACTCGCATCGGCCACATTGAGGCTAATATCTGTCCGGCTGAAGGTAATTTGGCTACCTACAGGGGCGTTGCTATCATTTCCGCAACCTGAAACGACGAGTACGGCGGCGGCCAATAGGCCCGTGGCAAATTTCGTACGCAGAGACATGTTCTGTTCCTCTGTCTTTCCAGTTCATAGCGTCCATAGTTCAAGTAAACTATGAGCTGAGTTATCTAACATTCGGTATTAAATGTAGTTTGTTTATTGGTCATTGGCAAGCCCCTTACTGTGGGTCCCGCAGTGAGGTGGCAAGCCGGGCACGGCTCCAGCGCTGGGCGGCCTGGCTGCTGGCGGTATCCCATGGGGCCTGACGGCTGCTGGTAGGGCTAAACACCTTCAACATGATGGTCGTTTGATTGGCCTGGAAGCAAAATCCAGGCACGGTAAGTGTCTGGCCGTGGCCCATGTTGACGATATAATCCTTTGATAAATAAGGAATATGATGGTTGATGAGGCAATGGGCAATGGCCTCGGGGGTGTCGGCGGTCAGATGGAGTTCAATCCCGGTCTGAGCCGTGACGGTGCCGGAGACCACGCCACCGCTGACCAGGGGCGAAAATCCAACCAGAAATTCCATGGTCTCCAGCGCCAGTTGGCGTAAGCGCAGCAGGCGTTTTTGGGTGGCGTCGCGATCAAACAAGGCCAGGTGCCGGCTCAGGGCCTGTTCGACTTTGGTATTGGACGGTAGCGGGGTTTTATCAGGTAACCCCAGTCTTTTCAGGGCCTTACGTTTCGCTATCAGAGGGTCGTTGATACCGTCTTCGGCCATGATGCGGGCGGCCTCGACGGCAATCCGAGGCTGCCGGCCATTGGTCGCCGGCGCTGATTTTTTGTTGTGCCGAATCGGGTGGGTATTTCGGTGACACGTTGCCACGGGCTAGAACAGTCCCTCAGGCAGGTTTTGCGGGTCTGCCGCGGGGGATGGCTCGGTTTCCGGTGCCGTTTCACTACCGATTGTCTCAGGATTCAGGGGCGCCGAGCCCGGGGCATCGCCTGCCGCAGATTGTAGTTGGACATCCTGTGTTGTATCAAAAAATTCTTCAATGGCGTCTGGATCGTTTTCAGTGGCAGGGAGACCCGTGTCGGAATTAATCAATCGGGTTTCAATGGTTCGCGGCATGACCAGTGGGTTTTCCGGCAACTCCGTTAAGGCTTCACGCATAAAATCTATCCAGATAGGCAGGGCTGCGCGGGAGCCGGCCTCACCCCGGCCCAGGGTTTCGGGTTGATCAAACCCCAGCCAGGCCGTGGCCACGATCTGGTCATTAAAACCCGAGAACCAGGCGTCACGGAATTCATTCGTGGTACCGGTTTTGCCCGCCAGGTCCTGGCGTTCCAGGATCAGGGCACGCCTGGCCGTGCCCCGTTGGATAACATCACGCATGATGCTGGTTATCAGAAAGGCATTTTCCGGTGTGATCGTACGCGGCGCCAGTCTGGGCTTTAGCGCTTCCCCGGTATCATCTTTACCTGGATCGCTCGCGTTTCCAGGGTTTTTATTGGGGCCGGGTCCCGGCGCTTTTTGTTTCACCCCCCCCTGTTCTTGCTCGCGCTCTTTTTTCTGTGCCTCTGTTAGCAAGGTTTCTTCACATGCTTTGCAGACGATATACGGATTGGCCTGCTCGAGAATATTGCCTTGGCTGTCTTCCACGCGGACGATGAAATAGGGCTCAACCCTGAAGCCGCCATTGGCAAAGACAGCAAAGGCATTGACCATGGTCAGGGGCGTGACCGAGGCGGAGCCCAGTGCCAGCGATAGGTTTCTGGGGAGCTGCTTGGAATCGAAGCCGAAACGTTCAAGATACTGGATGGCATAACCGGGACCCATGGCGCGCAGCAGGCGTATGGATACCAGGTTTAAAGAGAGCGTTAGGGCCTTGCGCAGTCGTGTCGGTCCGAAGAACTTGCCGGAGTAATTTTCCGGTCGCCAGACATCCTCAAGGGTTTCATCTTCAATGGTAATGGGCGCACCGCTGACGGTGGTGGCGGCCGTGAAGCCCTTGCTCAAGGCGGCGGAATAGATAAAGGGTTTCAGATTGGAGCCTGGCTGGCGTTTGGCCTGAATGACACGGTTGAATTTGCTGGCACGGAAGTCAAAGCCGCCTGTAAGCGCAAGTATGGCGCCGTCATTGGGCCGCAGGGCTACCACGGCGCTGGCAGCGCGCGGGACCTGGGCCAGTCGCCAGCGGCCTTCGTCTACATTTTCGAGATAAATAACATCACCCACTTCCAGAATCTCTGTCGCCGTCTTAATATTGGGCCCGAGGGCATTGGCATTGATATAGCGCCGCGCCCAGCTGAGTCCGGACCAGCCGATCTCGGCAACATAGCCATCCTGTGTGTACACCGTGACATTTTTCTCATCAACCAGGAGCACAACGCCGGGCAAAAGATTGCCGATGGCCCGGTAATCTTTTAGCGACTGATCCAGTGCTTCCTTATCGACATCGGCCTCTACCGTGATATGGCCCGCCGGGCCGTAGTAGCCGTGTCGACGTTCATAGGCCAGCAACCCTTTGCGTAAAGCCGCATTGGCCGCTTTTTGGTGGCGGGATTGAAGCGTTGTATAAACGTGGAAACCGCCGGCATAGGTCTGATTTTTATAAGTGGCGAACATGTATTGCCGTACCATCTCGGCAATATAAGGGGCTTCAATATCATAGCGCAGTGCATGTTTGCGCGCTGTCAACGGGGCCGTAATTACTTGCCGATAAATGGCTTCATCAAGGTTGCCCAGCTTGAACATTCGATTGAGCACATAGTTTCTACGGTCCCGTGCCGCCTCGGCCCGGTTAAGCGGATTATTGCGAGACGGGGCCTTGGGGAGACCGGCTAACATGGCAATCTCGGGGAGCGTGAGTTCTTTCAGGGGCTTGCCATAATAAATTCGACTGGCTGCCGCGAAACCATAGGCCCGATGTCCGAGGAAGATTTTATTGATGTAGAGCTCAAGGATTTCATCCTTAGTGAGTTCCCTTTCAAGCTTGAAGGCCAACAACACTTCTTTTAATTTACGGGTGTAGGTTTTCTTGGGGCTGAGAAAATAGTTACGCGCCACCTGCATGGTGATGGTGCTGGCGCCCTGCCGATGCGTGCCGGATCGAAAGTTGATCCATGCCGCGCGGAGGATTCCCAGGAAGTGCACACCATGGTGTTCATAAAACCCGGCATCTTCCGTGGACAGGATGGCCTGGATGAGCGCCTTGGGGATTTCCTCGATTTTCTTTGGGATGCGTCGTTCTTCACCAAATTCCCCGATGAGCACGGCATCCGCGGTGTAGACCCGCATCGGGACCTTGAGCCTGTCCTCAGTGATGTTGTCGATTTCTGGCAGCGAGGGGGTGAGTACGAGCGTAATCAGGGCCAACATGGCAATACCGGTGATACCCAGACCCAACACCGCCAGCAGTGCAATTTGCCAGGGTTTATCCGGGAAGTTCTGCCTGAAGAAATGAGAGAAGTGACTCTCAGTGTGATCCATAAGTCTCTGTATTTAAGTATTTTGGGCCCGGCCAGCGGGGCAGTATATAGCGAAAAGTCCCTTTATCGGAAGATCATTTGTCATTTCCGTTTGTTATAGTCTATATTTGGAGGTAGTATTTAATGCATCAATGCATGAATATATTATAACTTATTGATTTAAAGGAATAAAAACATGTCCTGGGCGGACAAAATACTGTCAAAAAAACGTCAACCGCTAATCGGTATCGACATCAGTTCTTCCGCGGTCAAGGTTCTGGAACTTAGTAAAATCGGGGACCAGATACGCGTGGAACGCTTTGCCGCCGAACCCCTGCCTCAAAATGCCGTGGTAGAGCATGCCATTACTGAGGTTGAGCAGGTTGCCGAGGCAGTGGAACGTGCCGTCAAGCGTTCAGGCACGCGTTGTAAGAATGCCGCCGTGGCCGTTGCCGGCACACATGTTATTACCAAATCCATCAAAATGGCCGCCAGCCTGAATCATCAGGAACTGCAGACCCAGATTGAGATGGAAGCCGATCACTATATCCCCTATCCACTTGACGAAGTGAATCTGGATTATCAGATAATCGGGCAATCAGAAGAAAATCCTGAAGAAAATAATGTCCTGATCGCGGCCTGTCGCAAAGAAGTGGTTGATGATTATGTGGCTGTGATCGAAGGCCCGGGTCTTACCCCCAAGGTGGTCGATATAGAGACCTATGCCATGGAAAACGCTTTCGAGCTGATTGCCCAGCACATGCCCGGCGGTGGCATGGAGAAGACTGTTGCCATAGTTGATATCGGCGCCACCACAACCAATATCAATGTTGTGCATAACACACGCTCCGTTTATACCCGGGACCATGCCTTTGGTGGCCGTCAGCTGACCGAAGAAATTCAGAGACGATATGGCCTGTCTTATGAAGAAGCCGGCCTGGCGAAGAAGCAAGGCGGACTGCCTGATAATTACCAAACCGATGTCTTGCGCCCGTTCATGGAGGCCATGTGCCAGGAAATCATGCGCGCCCTGCAATTTTTCTATTCCGCCAGCCCATTTAATAGTGTAGATCAATTATTGTTAGCGGGTGGTTGCGCGCAGATCCCCGGTATTGATGAGTTGGTGGCGGCGCGTATTGGTGTGCCGGCCATGGTGGCCAATCCGTTTACCAGTATGTCGCTGGCATCACGTATTAAGCCACAGACACTGAGCAATGATGCGCCTTCCCTGATGATTGCCTGTGGTCTGGCGATACGTAATTTTGATGAGGTGTAGGCTGATTATTTTATGAGTACACAGCTCAATTTATTACCCTGGCGCGAAATACAGCGCAAGGAACAAGACAAGCAGCTCATGACCTTAGGCGTGGGCGCCGGCGTGCTGATGTTGTTGATCGTTTTTTATGCACATTTACATGTGAGCGCGCTCATAGAAGGGCAGAATAATCGCAATACTTTCTTGAAAGACGAGGTTGCGAAAGTTGAGCAAACGATTAAAGAGATCAGGGAACTCAAAAAACAACGGCAGGCACTGATATCAAGAATGAATGTTATATATCAGTTGCAGGGTGATAGAACACAGATAGTGCATGTGTTTGATGACCTGGTAAAAAAATTACCTGAAGGTGTCTATTTCACCAAACTTACCCAGAAAGGAAAAGGGATAACCATAAGCGGTGTGGCTCAGTCTAATGCGCGGGTCTCTGCACTGATGCGTAATCTTGACGAGTCCAACTGGTTCGCCAAACCGGATCTCAAAGTGATCAATGTCAAAACTAAAAGTGGCGACCGAGTAAGCGAGTTTACTATGAGCGTAAGTCAAACAGACAAGAGTGCAGGCAGTAAGAAGAAATGAATCTCGACGATCTGAATAATCTCGATCTGAATAATCCTTCTTCATGGCCACTGCCGGTGAAGATTGGTGCAATTGCCGTGGTGTGTATCGGACTTTTAGTGGGCGGATGGTTCTTTATTATTCAAGGTGAGCTTGATGAGCTGAAACGGGTCGAGGTCGAGGAAGAGAAATTACGCCAGACCTATCTAGACAAGAAGGCGTTGGCGATCAATCTGCCCGCCTATAAGCAGCAAATGGTGGAGATGGAGCAGACCTTTGGTAGTTTGCTGAGACAGCTGCCTGACTCTGCCGAAGTGCCTGATTTATTGGTGGACATTACTCAGGCTGGATTGGGTCGTGGATTGGAGTTCATATTATTCAAGCCCGGCAAGGAAAGACCGGCTGAATTTTATGCCGAATTGCCTATTAGCTTGAAAGTAAAAGGCAGCTATCACGAGTTGGCCCAGTTCATCAGTGATGTCGCGGCCCTCCCCAGAATTGTTACCTTTGGCAATATCCAGATTGTAAGCAAAAAAAGTGGTGGTGAGTTGACAATGTCAGCAACCGCGAAGACTTACCGTTATCTGGATGCCAGTGAGATTGCCAAATCGAGTAAAGGCAAGAAAAAACGTCGCAAAAGGAGACGCTAGTGGCCGGTATTCGTAATCTCATTCTATTAACGATGGTAACCGGGTTGCTCACCGCATGCGGAAGTGATGGCCTGGATGATTTACGCGAATTCGTCAACAATGCCCATAAAAATCGTAAACCAAGAGTGGAACAACTGCCCGAGGTAAAAGCACAACAAAAATATGCCTACAGTGCCGAAGAGGGAACCGACCCGTTTGGGACATTCAATCTGAAGCCGAGAGGCACCAGTACCGCCTCATCCGGACCCAGACCTGATCTCAACAGGCGCAGAGAACCCCTGGAAGATTACCCGCTGGATTCTCTCAAGATGGTAGGCACATTAACCCGGAGCCGACAATCATGGGTGGTATTACAGGCTCCCGATGGAACAGTACACCGTGCCCAGGTGGGTAACCACATGGGCCAGAATTTTGGTCGGGTGACAACTATCACAGAAGCAAAAGTTGAACTGGTAGAATTGGTTCAAAATCCATTAGGAGACTGGATAGAGCGTAAAGCCAGTCTTAGCATTGAAGAGTAACAGCGCGAGATTACTCCCATGAAGATACTGTTAAAGTCTATAAAAAAGCATGCATACCTTGCACTCATTCTTTTAGGTGGCCTGTCCACATCAGGGGTCCTGGCTGGAGAAGTCACATCCCTGAAGTGGAATGCAAGCGGCGGCATCCAGATCCATGTGACTGGTAGCTCAAAGTACAATGTAAGCAGTTTCGAGCAGGGTCAGCGTTTACGGCTGAGCCTGCCGGGGAGCACACTGGCAGCCGGTGCCAAGGAACTTGAAGGAAGTGGAGTTATCAAAGGTGTTTATCCCTACCTTGCGGACAATGGTAATGCGGTCAATATTGATCTTCTCACGACCAAGAACAGCTCCCTGGATGTCAATAAGACAAATTATGGTTTTCTTGTAACGCTGGGCGGTGATTCGGCCAATGAGGCTGTTGCTGTTGTACAAACGGCGGCCGAACCATCCGGGGCAAGCAATACAATAGAAGAAATTGTTTATACAAAATTACCTGGCAGCCGTGTGCAATTGCGGCTGAAGATGGCCTCTACACCCACCAAGCCCAAGTCGTTTACTATTGCTAACCCGGCGAGAATTGCATTGGATTTTCAGGGTGTGGACCTTAAGGCACAAAAAAATATCCGCGTAGGTGTAGGAGCCTTGGTAAGTGTTAACGCTATTCAAGCGAGTGGAAGGACGCGAGTCATTTTGAATCTGGTGCGACCTGTAAGTTATGAAACGGGCATAGTGGATAACACCCTGGTGCTGACACTGGACAGCCCGGTCACCACGATCGCCGCGGCCCAAGAGCCTAAATCTACGCATTTTGCTACACGTAAACCCGGCCGCTTTGCGATAAAGAATATTGATTTCCGTCGTGGACCCACGGGGGATGCAAAAATTATTGTGGCCTTATCCGATCCCAGTGTTGGTATAGATATCAAAGAGCAGGCAGGCGATATTATTCTGGATTTTCTTTCCGCATCATTGCCGAAAGGGCTTGAAAGACGTCTGGACGTAGTGGATTTTGCAACACCGGTGCAAACCATTGATGTTTTCATGCAAGGTGAGAACACACGTATGGTTATCACACCTACAGGCAAGTATGAGCACCTGGCGTATCAGGCGGGTAATACCTTTACGCTGAATGTAAAGCCAGTCATTGAAGACAAAGAAAAAGAAAAAGTAGATGAGTTTGGCTACAGGGGTGAAAAGCTGTCTCTCAATTTCCAGAATATCGATGTCCGTGCGGCGCTGCAGGTGTTGGCGGACTTTACAGACTTGAACTTTGTTGTCAGTGATACCGTCAGTGGCAACCTGACGCTAAGACTGAAGGATGTGCCTTGGGATCAGGCCCTGGATATCATACTCGACACCAAGGCCCTGGCAATGCGCCGTAAAGGGAATGTTATCACGGTGGCGCCGGCAGACGAAGTGGCCGCACGTGAGAAGGCGGCCTTTGAAGCGTCAAAAGTCGCGATTGAACTGGAGCCTTTGGTATCGGAATTGATCCAGGTGAATTATGCCAAGGCGAGCGATATCGCCAAGTTGCTAAAATCCATTAAGGCCATCACAACGGGCGTAGGTGGACACCCAGTGTTTGGCGAGGCTGTTGCAATAACCAAGGAAAGTACTGAATCAAATACATTATTGTCTCCGCGCGGACAGGTAACCGTAGATACGCGTACAAATTCCCTTCTGATACAGGACACGCCAGGGAAAATCAGGGAAGTCCGCAAATTGATTGTCAAGCTTGACCAGCCCATACGACAGGTAATGATTGAAAGCCGTTTGGTGGAGGCTACCGAAAACTTTAGCAAGACTCTAGGCGCCAAGTTTGGTATCCGCAATAACAATACCGGCAGTACTCTGCAAATTGATCAGCAGACCTCATTGGGTTTTGATGGTACGTTACTCAGCGGTGATGGTTTGAATGTTGACTTGCCATCGCCAGGTATTGGCAACAGCCTTGCAGGTTCCGTCGCCGTTACATTGGCGAAGCTGGGTACAGGGGCCTTGCTGGGGCTGGAGCTGTCGGCTCTGGAATCAGAGGGCCAGGGTAAGATTATTTCCAGTCCGCGCATTGTTACCGCAAACGGTCAGACAGCAAAAATCGAGCAGGGCCAGGAGCGTGTGTTTACCACCAGTGTGCTGGGTGTGGGAACAGTAGTCACCAAAAAGGCCGTACTGAAGTTGGAAGTGACGCCCAGGATTACACCTGACGAGCGCGTGATTATGGATGTCATTGTCGCAAAAGACAATTTCGCTGATGCCATCAGAGGTGTACTCAATATCAAAGAGGTAGAGACACAGGTACTACTGGATAATGGCGAAACAGTGGTTATCGGGGGCATCTATGAGCTCGATCAAAATGAAACTGATAACAGGGTGCCTTTCTTTGGAGATCTCCCCTTATTGGGCTGGTTGTTCAAGAACAAGGAATCGGTCGACTCCAAAACCGAGCTACTCATTTTTCTGACACCACGAATCCTGGCTGAGACGGTAGGTCTGAACTAGCTTATTGGGTGGCGACTCTGTTCGCCGCTTGATTTATCCTCCATATGCTGGCATATCTGCCGGCCATGCCGATGATGAATAACATTTTTTTGATTGGGCCTATGGGGGCGGGTAAGTCCACCATAGGACGCCACCTTGCGACACTATTCAAGAAAGACTTTGTTGATGTCGACCAGGAGTTGGTAAAACGTACGGGTGCCGACATCAGCCTGATCTTTGATGTCGAAGGTGAATCAGGCTTTCGTAAACGTGAAAGCGCCATGATTAAGGAGCTTACCGGGCGAGATAATATTGTTCTGGCGACCGGTGGTGGCGCTATCCTGGCGGAAGAAAACCGAAAGCTGTTGAGATCCAGGGGCTATGTTGTGTATTTACAGGCAGATATCGATACATTGCTGGAGCGTACACAAAAGGACAAGAGTCGGCCCTTATTACAAAATGTTGATAGAAGAAAAACATTTGAAGAAATGATGGCCTTTCGCGAGCCTCTCTACATCCAGGAATCAGATATCATTATCAGGACAGATCAGCGCCCCCCTGCTACGGTAGCAAAAGAAGTTGCCGAGAAAATCAGCCGGGTATAGTTAATGATGAAAACTCTGAAACTGGATCTGGGCGAACGTAGTTATCCAATGTATATCGATAATGGTTTATTGCTGGACCGAGTGCTCCTGGCCAGGCATATCAGAGGTGAAAGGGTTGCCATTATTAGTAATGAAACGGTGGCGCCGTTGTACATGGAATCTGTTTCTTCGGCATTATCAGAATTCGACCCGCTAACGATTATCCTTGCCGATGGCGAGCAATATAAAAATTTGCAAACCATGGACCGGATTTATGATGCCCTGTTAAAGGAAAAATGTGATCGCACAATTACATTGATTGCCTTGGGTGGAGGCGTCATTGGCGATATGACTGGTTTTGCCGCAGCGACCTATATGCGTGGCGTTGATTTTATTCAAATACCCACAACCTTGCTCGCTCAGGTGGACTCATCCGTGGGCGGCAAGACCGGTGTGAATCATGTGCGTGGCAAGAATATGATAGGCGCATTCTATCAACCACGTTGCGTAATTATTGATACGAATACGTTGAATACCCTGGCCGATAAGGAATTGTCCGCGGGCCTCGCAGAAATAATAAAGTATGGATTAATCCGTGACGTAGAATTTCTTGACTGGCTAAAAGACAATATGTCTCTATTATTGAGCCGTGAAAATGCTGCTCTGATTGAGGTGGTCTATCGTTCATGCCGGCACAAGGCGGAAGTGGTGGCACAGGACGAGCGAGAGGGTGGCATACGGGCCTTGCTTAACCTTGGCCATACATTTGGCCATGCCATAGAAACAGGGATGGGGTATGGTGCATGGTTGCATGGCGAAGCCGTGGCGGTCGGTATGGCCATGGCCGCGGAGCTGTCCCATAGAAAGGGCTGGATTTCAGAGGAAGACGTGTTGTTTGTCGATGAAATACTGCGGCAGGCCAAATTACCAACGCGGGCCCCTGTCGCCTTGTCCACGGAAAGAATGAGAGAGCTGATGTCAGTAGACAAGAAAGTTTCAGCAGGGCAATTAAGGTTAGTGTTAATGCGTGCTCTGGGTGAAGCTATACTAACTGATGATTTCAGTGAATCTGAATTATCCGCAACACTTGAGGCCTGTCGGGAATAGCAACTGTGACCGGTTTCGCCTCTTCTAAAGAAACATCGCGTGGGCGAGTATTTGCGGAACCCAGCCCTTCCCATCGCAGTGAATTTCAGAGAGACCGGGACCGTATCATCCATAGTGCCGCCTTCCGTCGTCTTGAATACAAGACTCAGGTTTTTGTAAATCATGAAGGTGATTTATTTCGTACCCGGCTGACGCATTCTATTGAAGTCGCCCAGATCGCGCGATCGGCAGCCCGCGCATTAAAACTGAATGAAGATCTGGTTGAGGCCATTAGTCTGGCGCATGACCTGGGTCATACCCCATTTGGTCATGCCGGTCAGGATGTATTAAATGAGTGCATGCGTGAGTATGGTGGTTTTGAACATAACTTCCAGTCACTGCGTGTAGTGGATTTGCTTGAAGAGCGGTATGCAGAGTTCCCGGGTCTTAACCTTACGTTTGAAACCCGTGAAGGTATATTGAAACATTGTTCTGTAAAAAGAGCCAAATCATTGGCGGAGCTGGGCGAGCGTTTTATAAACGGGACACAACCCGGCCTGGAGGCTCAATTGACGAATGTCGCTGATGAGATTGCCTATAACAATCACGACATAGATGATGGCTTGCGTTATGGTTTGATTGAAGTGGAGCAATTGCAGGAACTCACTCTTTTTGCCGATCTGTACAAGGAAGTGGATGATAAGTATCCGGGCCTGCCATTACGAAGACGGGTGCATGAAATCATCCGCCGTATGATTAACATGATGGTAGTAGACCTGATCGAGAACAGCAGTCGACTGATTTCTGATGCGGGTATAAAGACTGTCGAAGATGTCAGGCAACAACAAGCTCCGTTGATTGTTTACAGCGGTAGAATGCGGGAGATGACTCTGGATCTGAAACGATTTCTGCGCGAGCAACTCTATAATCACTATCGTGTGCGTCGCATGACTGTAAAATCCACGCGTGTGTTGAGTGAGCTCTTTCATGCATTTTTGGAGGATCCCAGGCTAATGCCGCCGCAATACCAGCAGAAGATTAAAGAAAGAAAAGCGTCGATACATGGGGCGCCTGTGCCAAGAGTGGTGGCCGATTATATTGCCGGCATGACAGATCGTTATGCCGTGCGCGAATACGAACGGCTCTTCAGTCCCCAGACACCTACCTGATCGGATCAGTATATCTTTATAAACAAGGAGTTAATCTCCAATCCGTGCGCCCTTTGTCCATTGAATGGATACGGGGCGAACTGTATACTTTTCCGCCCTTTGCTTATCAGGGGATAGCAATCCGGCAAACACAATAGAAGCGGGGTGCACGGGGCGTCCCGGGTGAATTATGACAGACAGAATTCGCGGCGGTTTGTATCGATCCGCCTTTGAAAAAGACAGTTGTGGCTTCGGTTTAATAGCACAAATGGATGGCCACACCAGCCATTGGCTGGTCAGCACCGCCATTGATTCCCTGGCCCGGTTGACGCACCGAGGCGCCGTGGCCGCCGATGGCAAAACGGGTGATGGCTGCGGCCTGCTACTGGGCAAGCCGGACGATTTCTTGCGTGCCGTGGCCCAGGAGCATGGTTGGGAATTGGGTGAACACTATGCAACAGGTATGGTATTTCTCAATCCAGATAAAATAAAAGCCGCGGCTTCCCGCAAGATATTAGAGCGGGCCCTGGTGGAGCAAGGTCTGCAAACCGTGGGCTGGCGTGTCGTGCCTACCAACACCGAGGCTTGTGGCAATGAAGCCCTTAAAACCCTGCCGCTGATTGAGCAGCTCTTTATTCGCCCCGCTGAGGGTGATGCTGCTGAGGCCTTTGAGCGCAAGTTGTATATTGCCAGGCGTATCGCTGAAAAGTCAGTGGCCGATGATGACGCATTTTATATCCCCAGCCTGTCCTGCCGCCTGATTTCCTACAAGGGCCTGGTGATGCCGGCCAACTTGCCCGTTTTTTATAAAGACCTGAATGATAAACGTTTGCAGTCTTCGATATGTGTTTTTCATCAGCGCTTCTCTACCAATACATGGCCGCAATGGCGTTTGGCGCAACCATTTCGGTTGCTGGCGCATAACGGGGAAATCAATACTGTTCAGGGAAATCGTAACTGGTCACTGGCGCGCGCACATAAATTCAAGACGGATTTAATCCCCGACATGCAAGCGATCAGTCCGCTGGTGTCTATGGAGGGCTCTGATTCATCCAGTATGGATAATATGCTGGATGCAATGATGGCTGGGGGTATCGATATTTTTCGTGCCATGCGCCTGCTGGTGCCACCTGCCTGGCAGAACGTAGATACCATAGATTCAGAGCTCAAGGCCTTTCATGAATATAACTCTATGCACATGGAGCCATGGGATGGTCCAGCCGGTATAGTGCTAACCGATGGCCGTCATGCCGCATGTGTAATGGACAGGAACGGTCTGCGACCCGCGCGTTATGTAGTAACTAAAGATAGACATATCACTCTGGCATCTGAAGTGGGCGTGTATGACTACAGGCCCGAAGATGTGGTGAGCAAGGGACGTTTGAAGCCGGGACAAATGATCGCGGCTGATACCGAGACTGGCAAGCTGATATTGCCAGATGAAATTGACTCCATGCTGAAGCAGCGTCATCCTTATAAGATCTGGCTGAAAGACCATGCCAAACGTTTAAAATCCAGGCTGGAAGAGGAAGAGGCTTGTACTGCCGAACTGGATCCTGACAAGTTTTCCGTCTATCAAAAGATGTTCATGCTGACATTCGAAGAGCGTGATCAGGTATTGCGTGTATTGGCTGAAGCCGGACAGGAAGCAATTGGATCTATGGGAGACGATACACCCTTTGCCGTGCTTTCGCACCGAAGTCGCTCACTGTATGACTATTTCCGACAACAGTTTGCCCAGGTGACAAATCCGCCAATTGATCCCTTAAGGGAAAAGATCGTGATGTCACTGGAGACTTGTTTTGGTCGTGAACGCAATCTGTTCGAAGAGTCCCCACAGCATGCCGAGCGTTTACTGGTTGATTCACCGGTATTATCAGTCAGCAAGTATGAGCAGCTATGCGCCATTAAAGATGATAAGTATGCCCATGTGGTATTTGACTTAAATTGTGACGAAGGCCTGGATCTGGCCGACGCATTGAGGACAATATGTAAAGAAGCAGCGCAGGCAGTGCGTGACGGCAAGACCATACTGATTCTTTCTGATCGCAACATTGTGCAAGGTAAATTACCGCTAAATGCCTTATTGGCCACTGGTGCCGTACACCATTATTTAATTGCCGAAGGACTGCGTTGTGATGCCAACATTGTGGTAGAAACAGCCACTGCCCGCGATCCACATCACTTTGCCTGCCTGCTGGGTTATGGCGCCACGGCCATCTATCCCTACCTGGCCTATGATTGTCTGTGTGACATGATACGAATCGGCGAGATTGCCAAGGGTGATAAAGTTACCTTGGTACACAATTATCGTCAGGGGATAAATAAAGGCCTGTATAAAATTATCTCCAAGATGGGTATCTCTGCCATCTCCAGTTACCGCGGGGCCCAGTTGTTTGAAGCCGTGGGCCTTGCGGACGAAGTGATTAATATGTGTTTTAAGGGCGCTACCAGTCGCATACAGGGCGCCGGCTTTGATGACCTGAAGGCAGAACAGCAGCAATTGGCCAGGTCAGCCTGGAATACGCGCAGAAAAATCGAACAAGGCGGTTTTCTCAAATATGTTTATGGCGGTGAGTATCATGCCTATAACCCGGATATCATTAAATCTTTGCAGGCTGCTGTGCAGGAAAATGATTATTCGCGATATAAGGAATACGCGCGTTTGGCCAATGAGCGTCCGGTAACCGTGTTGCGTGATCTGTTGGGCATTCGTGACGACATCAAGCCTATCGCGCTCAATGAAGTCGAGCCGATAGAAGACATTCTGCCCCGATTTGATACGGCAGCCATGTCACTGGGTGCTTTGTCACCAGAAGCCCATGAGGCGCTGGCGGAAGCCATGAATACCCTGGGTGGTCGTTCCAATTCGGGTGAGGGCGGCGAAGACGTCAGGCGTTATGGTACGGTTAAGCGTTCCAAGATCAAGCAGGTGGCATCCGGACGATTCGGTGTCACACCGCACTATCTGGTAAACGCCGAGGTGCTGCAGATTAAGATTGCGCAAGGCGCCAAGCCCGGTGAGGGCGGCCAGTTACCGGGTCACAAGGTCAACGACATGATAGCTGCCCTGCGTTTCAGCAAACCGGGTGTGGCATTAATCTCCCCGCCACCACACCACGATATTTATTCCATTGAAGATCTGGCGCAGCTGATATTCGATCTCAAGCAGGTCAACCCGGATGCACTGGTATCCGTCAAGCTGGTGGCCGAGCCAGGTGTGGGCACGATTGCCGCCGGTGTCGCCAAGGCCTATGCGGACCTGATTACCATTTCCGGTTATGATGGTGGCACGGGCGCCAGCCCACTCACCTCAGTGAAGTATGCCGGTACCCCCTGGGAGCTGGGTCTGACAGAAACCCATCAGGTCCTGCGGGCCAATGATTTGCGTGGCAAGGTAAGACTGCAAACTGACGGTGGATTAAAAACCGGCCTGGACGTGGTTAAGGCCGCTATTCTGGGTGCCGAGAGTTTTGCTTTTGGTACCGGCCCGATGGTGGCATTGGGTTGCAAATACTTGCGTATATGTCACTTAAACAATTGCGCGACCGGTATCGCGACGCAGAATAACGTGCTGCGCATGAAGCACTTTATCGGCAAGGCTGAGATGGTAATGAATTATTTTCGATTTCTTGCCGAAGAGACCCGGGAATGGATGGCTGTGTTGGGTATTGCTACATTACAAGAATTGGTAGGCCGAACGGATTTATTAATGATCCTGCCGGGCGAAACCAGCAAACAACAGCACCTTGATCTGGAGCCATTGTTATCTGATGTCAATGTTGCCAGTGATAAACCTCACTATTGTCAGCAGGATCGTAATACACCTTTTGATAAGGGTGAATTGGCCGAAGACATGGTTAAGGCCGCCTTAGCGATTATTGAGGGTAAGACAGGCGGGGAATTACAGTTTGAAGTCCGTAATATTCATCGTTCTATCGGTGCGCGATTGTCAGGCGAGATCGCCAAACGGTATGGCAATCAGGGCATGGCGGAGTCACCTTTGGTGCTGAAATTGAGCGGTACGGCCGGTCAGAGTTTTGGCGTCTGGAATGCCGGTGGTCTGCATATGTATCTGCAAGGTGATGCCAATGACTACGTAGGTAAAGGGATGGCCGGCGGTCAGTTGGTTATTCGCCCTCCGGCAGGCAGCCAGTTTAATAGTCATGAAACCACAATTATCGGCAACACCTGTCTGTATGGTGCAACCGGTGGCAAGCTCTTCGCTTCGGGCACTGCGGGTGAGCGTTTTGCTGTACGCAACTCTGGAGCCTGCGCAGTAGTGGAAGGTATTGGCGATCATGGGTGCGAATATATGACCGGCGGTGTGGTGACCGTCCTCGGGGATACCGGCATAAATTTTGGTGCCGGCATGACCGGCGGTTTTGCATTTGTGCTGGACGAAAGCAATCGATTCGTCGATTACTACAATCATGAGCTTATTGATATTCATCGTCTCACCACTGAAGACATGGAGGCGCACCGTAACTACTTACACACTATGGTTAATGATTTTACGGGCGAAACCCAAAGCGAGCGCGGTCAGTGGGTACTGGATAATTTTGAAGATGTCATCGGCAAATTCTGGTTGATTAAGCCAAAGGCTACCGAGTTGTCCACGCTATTGGACAGCTTGTTACGGGCTGCCTGACAAGAGAACTGAAGAGAGAGTTATGGGTAGAAGTAATACCTTGCAATTTATTGACGTGCCACGCCAGGATTCGGATAAGCTGCCGGCCGATGAGCGCGTCAAACAATCCGGTGAAATCTATGAAGGCATGGATGCCCAACGTGCGGCTATCCAGGCTGACCGTTGTCTGCATTGTGGCAATCCCTATTGTGAATGGCGGTGCCCGGTGCACAATTACATCCCCAGTTGGCTGCAACTAGTGGCGGAAGGTAATCTTATACAAGCCGCCGAGCTATCGAATCGTACCAATTCGCTGCCTGAAATTTGTGGTCGAGTCTGTCCGCACGATAGATTGTGTGAAGGTGCTTGCACACTGAATGACGGCTTTGGCGCCGTGACCATAGGCGCCATAGAGAAATACATTACCGATGAGGCCTATAAGGCTGGTTGGCGTCCTGATCTATCATCAGTACAGGCGGTTGATAAGCGCGTTGCTATCATAGGTGCAGGTCCAGCGGGGTTGGGCTGTGCCGATATATTGGCCAGGAATGGTGTTAAGGCCGTGGTCTATGACCGCTATCCGGAAATCGGTGGCTTGCTGACCTTCGGTATCCCGGCCTTCAAGCTGGAGAAGGATGTTATTACCCGGCGTCGTGAAATTCTGCAAGGCATGGGTGTGGAGTTTGTATTAAACACTCATGTTGGAGACGATATATCTTTCCGGGCCCTGGTAGACGGTTTTGATGCCGTGTTTATGGGTATGGGGACCTACAATTTTATCAAGGGCGGGTTTCCTGGCGAGGATTTGCATGGTGTCTATGATGCGTTGCCCTATCTTGTTTCGAATATCCGCAAGTTATTGTCCATGGAAGACAAGGATGCATCCTTTATTGATCTCAAAGGCAAGAATGTCGTGGTTTTGGGTGGTGGTGATACCGCCATGGATTGCAACCGTACGGCCATACGTCAGCAGGCCACCACTGTAACCTGCGTCTACCGTCGTGATGAGAGTAATATGCCAGGATCAAGGCGCGAAGTGGCCAATACCAAGGAGGAGGGTGCCAGGTTTCTCTGGAACCGGCAGCCGATCGAAATTGTCGGCAGCGATAAAGTCGAAGGAGTAAAGGTGATAGAAACGAAACTGGGTGAAGCCGATGAGTTTGGACGCAGACGCCCCGAGCCGATACCCGGTAGTGAGAGCGTAATATTTGCCGACGCGGTATTGATCGCCTTTGGTTTCAGGCCCAGCCCAGCCCGCTGGTTGGCAGACCATGAAATTGGTTTGGATGACAGAGGCCGTGTGCAAGCACCGGCCGACGGTAAGTATGCCTATCAGACCAGCAACCCCAAGGTCTTTGCAGGCGGAGATATGGTGCGCGGTTCTGACTTGGTTGTGACAGCCGTATTTGAAGGCCGCCAGGCTGCTGAAGGTATACTCGACTATCTGGACGTTTAGGTTCAGTCAATGATTGTTTGCTGAATAATTTAATTATAATTAAATACCATGGCTGAACTTAAAAATGATCGCTTCCTGCGTGCCTTGTTGCGCCAGCCTGTAGATATGACGCCCTTATGGATTATGCGGCAGGCAGGTCGATATTTACCTGAGTATCGTGCAACACGTCAAAAGGCAGGTGATTTTATGACCTTGTGTCAGACGCCGGAACTGGCGTGTGAAGTGACATTGCAACCCCTTGAAAGATACCCCCTGGATGCCGCCATACTGTTCTCGGATATCTTGACCATACCCGATGCCATGGGGTTGGGATTGTACTTTGCCGAAGGTGAGGGGCCGCGTTTTAAAAAACCGGTGAGAACGGCTGCTGATGTTGCGGCACTGGGTGCGCCCGATCCTGAAGACAGACTAAAATATGTTATGGATGCCATTAGGCTGGTACGCAGGGAATTGGACGATCGTGTTCCGCTGATAGGATTTTCCGGTAGCCCCTGGACACTGGCGACTTACATGGTAGAGGGTAGTGGTAGCAAGGACTTTGGTTGCGTGAAATGCATGATGTTTGATCAGCCCAAGGTTATGCATGCACTGCTGGATGTTCTGGCGCGCAGTGTGATTGAATACCTGAATGCGCAAATTGCTGCCGGTGCACAAGCTGTCATGGTTTTTGATACCTGGGGCGGGGTCCTGACGCCACGTGATTATCAGGAGTTTTCTTTGCAATATATGGCGCAGATTGTCGATAGTCTGACACGTGAACATGAAGGCCGTGAAGTACCGGTTATCCTGTTCACTAAAAATGGCGGCCAGTGGTTGGATATTATGGTGGACACCGGTTGTAGCGCTCTGGGAATAGACTGGACCATCAATCTCAAGGACGCAAGGGAACGTGTGAAAGGACGAGTCGCATTACAGGGGAATATGGATCCGGCTATTTTATATTCATCTCCTGAGCGCATACGTCAAGAAGTGAAGACCATCCTGGAAAGCTATGGGCCTGGTGAAGGACTGGTATTTAATCTGGGTCATGGCATACATCAGAAAATAGACCCGGACCGTGTAGGTGTGTTTGTGGATGCCGTGCACGAACTGAGCGTGGCTTATCATAAGTAATGATAAGCTGGCATCAAATTGATCATAGTTTACAAATTTCAAATTCTGGTTGGCTATGCTTAAGGATAGGCATCCGTGCCCGTATGAAAAAGCACTATTAAGCACGGAATTTCAGTGTCATTTAGCACAACGTGGTCAACTCGGAGAGCGGGCCATGGTGGAATGTGAATCGGAGACGGCATGTTCCGAATGCAATACGTATTTGGGGAAATTGCGTCAGCGAGCCCGGTTTGCATTAAAAGTAGTGGATCCGGGGCAACCACTGGCGTTTGGCAAGGAGCGTAAAATTATATATGGTGGTCTAAATGGACTGCAGCAGGTGATGGATTTGCAGGCCCGAGATGATATTGCTGATATCCATACACTTATTAAAAATGCCAAAGATCGATACGGGTCTCTACAGAGTTTACCGTTCCAGGAAATCATCAAATCTGTTTCGCACTACCAGGCGCGTTCACGCCGATCCCCAAAATAATCTCAAGTTAAAATTGTTCCGACAGGTGCCGGCTATAGCTGCATCGCTGCTGCTTTGGTGCCAAATGTATCCGGACTATGCTGTTGCATTATCTAACGACGACGGCACTGAGATTGTCTCCGAACAAGTTATTGATATTCGCTTTAAAGGAAATAAAACGACGCGCCCGGAAACCATGATGCAGGAAGTGCGTATAAGTGTTGGTGAATCCTTCGATAGAGCTAATACAGAAAAATCTCGTCAGGCCATTATGGATCTGGGTCTGTTTAAGACGGTAAAGGTGAACACACAAGCGACACCCAAGGGTGTTATTGTCGAGTTTGTTGTCGAAGAGAAATATTACATCCTGCCTGTACCAAAGATAAATAGAAACGCCGAAGGCGATATAAAATATGGTGCTGAATTACGATGGGACAATATTCGTGGCATCAATCAGCGCGCCAAGATTTCCTGGTTACGGACTGTTTTTGCCGATAGTGGTGTTAATGATCGCGATAAGATGGAGCTGGAATATGCCTATCCACGAGTCTTGGGTACACCATATTTTTTTAAAATGGATTATGGTAGAAAAGATACTCAGATAGAGGCATCAGATGAAAATGATCTGACTGGCACATATGGTGAAATTATACTGGGTGCAAGCTTCGATGTATCACGTTGGCATAACACCAAGGGGCCGAGTAAAGGCCTGCGTTACGGTGGTGGTATGTTATGGAGTAACACAGAATATGATTATATATCAGGTCAGCAAGGCCTGAAAGAAGGTAGTAATATAGTTACTGTTAGAGCCGGTGTGAGCTATACTGATATTCATGACTTATCATTTTATCGACGAGGGAGTGAGTATGGTTATGATCTGGCTGTCGGTGCGCGACAACTGGGCTCCGACGAAGGATTCTCCACACATAGTTTTTATTTACGGACCTATCAGCCTTTTTTTAAATTCCCGCATCAAAATTTCAACGCCCAGGTAAGGTTCGGGTTTTCCAATGCCGCAGGTAGAGGAGCATTTTCCATGGGCGGTGCTAACAGTTTGCGTGGGTTTAGTCGTGGCAGTTTTTCCGGTAATGCCATATTGTTGTTCAATCTTGAATACTTGGCGCCTGTTTGGGGTTATAAACCATTCCGCATGCTGGTGTTTGCGGATGTGGGCGCGGTAGCACCGGCCTTGAGTGAATACAGGGATAGCGAAGTTGAGTCTGGTGTTGGAATTGGATTCAGGTGGAAGCTGCGCTCATTTGTAAAAACAGATTTACGACTGGACTATGCCTATGGGGTTTCATCTGAAGAAACCAGGGTCTATGCCAGTACCAGCGAGACATTCTGAATAAAGTCAGGGGCAAGTCTTGACTGTTGTCATTTAGCGGCAACCTCTGTACATTAACCTTGAATCTAAATAGTGTTTTATCCAGATGTGCCCACGATGACGACTCTGCCGACAACAGATGAAGAGCCGGATAAGCTGGAAGCCGCCATCTCCACCTTACCCGGGGTTTTGCGTACATTGCAAAACCTCTTTCAGACTTCCGATGGTAGAAAGCTCTACGAACAAGTTGAACTCGGTAGCGATATTTGCAGTGGGTTCACACAAACAGTAGAACGTGCCTTCCTTTCCTTTCTTGATACACAGTTGCAACGCTATATTCAAGTTGCGGATGTCGATCCAGCAACCAGAATGATGGCGCGTCTGGTGCAACGTCGTATTGCACCTTTTCTTGCCGAGATTCAGGATGACAGACCCTTGTTGGATTTCGATGCCACCGTGGATCAGGCAGATAGCCTGCAATCAGATCTTGAAACGCTTAGGTTATACCTGGTCAGTGAAATGGGCGGAGAGTCCATCACGATTAATACAGCAGCAGGGCCTGATCCGGGTATTCATGACCATGCTGATGCAGGTAAAAGAGCTAGCGCCTATTTACGACCCAACCTGAGCAAACAGCGGGGCAAGGTAGAAGCATTACAAGAAAAGCTGGAACAGGGGCTCACGAACACCAGGCATCGAAACCAGGATTTTTTATCCAACCTTAAGACCGTTAAAGTCGCCCTGGAGACCAGTGGTAGTGATGAAGGTGTAGAAGACTTACGTCAGGTATTGTTGGAGGGTATTGAGGAAATGGTTGCCTGGCAAAGTGAACTCGGCAGTGAAATCAACGGTGCGTGTGAAACCCTGAAGGCAATACGGGCAGGAAATATCCGCTTGCACGAAGACATCATCCGTGTCCGGAAGTTAACCCAGCTTGACGAATTTACCGGACTTCCCAACCGTGTAGCCTTTAGCAAACGGGTTGAGTCTGAAATACAGCGTGTGTTGCGTATAGATAGCCCTATGTCTATCGCTCTGATTAATATAGACGGGCTTGCCGACATACTGACCGGACAGGGGCAGGATGTTGTCGATGTGATTACCTATGCCTATGTTGAAGAGGTGTTGTTGCGATTTCGGGGTTCGGATTTGGCTGCACGGCTGTCCGGCATGGATTTTGCGCTATTGTTGCCTGATACCCATCTGTTGGGGGCGGAGCAGGCATTGATAGAGGCCCAGCGCCGTGCCGTTCGTAGCCCATTCAGCAGCGTTGGGAGCAACCATAACAGCGCCCTGCCCACCTTCAGCGCCGGGATTGCTTCTTTTCAACGGGATGATACCGCCGCCGCCTTACTGGAGCGCGCCAGCAGCCACCTGCAGGCGGCCCTGAAAAAAGGACGAGGCACACTGGTAAAATCGCTGGAAAATGACTAAATAGGCTTTTTGGCGGGATCAGGGCCGAAATTCATTCATTTCTTCTTGGTCTTTTGTCGATAATCAGACTAAATTTATATCAATACCACCATCTTCGGGATTATCGATAAGGATTATGGCTGCGACACCTGAAACCGTACTGGAAAATATCAAAGATCAACTTGAAGGCTTGAAGCGCACCAGCGATGGTGCCTTGTTGTATCGTATGATACAGCGTGGTTTGGGGAAATTTAGTGGGAATACAGAAAATGTAGAGAGTGCATTTGCCCGTTTTCTCTATGTCCTGCTTGGCAAGTATGCGCAAGATCCTTCCGGAAATCCTGTGACGCGTGTTAAGGCACGCATGATTCAGCAGAGACTTTCGATACATATTAGTGATGAGTTGCAAACAGATACGCCATCCCGGAAAGATGCCCTTGGTAATAAATCTGTGGGACACAAATCAAAACCAGAAACCGTGTCGAGCCCTGCTGTAGAGGTTGTTGTAACAAGTCGCGCACCGGATAATATTAAAGAAGCTATAAAAGGTGAATCTAATAAAGTTAGAACGAATCATGTCGAAAATAAGACAGAAGAAAAAACCATAAAGCAAACAGACTTGGCCGCGGATGCACTGGATGAGATGTTTGAGGAGATTCAGGGCAATCTGATTGATCGCATCACAGATAGTATCATGCAGAATCAGGAGTTCAGTGCTTTATTGAGGTCTAACCTTAAGGCTTTGAGGCTTGCGGAAAGTGGTGAAGATATGCTGGAGCTTAGGGAACTTCTGGTAAGAGGAATGGAAGAGCTGGTTGATGATCAGGAAAACCTCAGCCACCAATTGGCCGGTGCCGATCGTTACTTGAAAGCGGCAGAGCATGACAGACAGCAAATGCAGGAACGCCTGTATGCTCTCACCAAGCATAGCATATGTGATGAGCTTACCGGTTTGCCTAAAAAACAATCGTTATTGAAGAGCCTTGCGGCTGAAGTCGGGCGTTGCCGGCGGTATGGCTCACCATTAGTATTGGCGATAATAGATATCGACGGTCTGGGCCAGATCAACCGTGAGTTCGGAAACGAGGCCGGTGATCGAGTGCTCTTGTATTATGTACGCGAAATCTTGTCACAATTCCGGGCTTATGACATCACAGCACGTTATGGGGGCGATGAGTTTGCCATTATTTTTCCTGCTACACAGAAGGACGGTGCCCTGCGTGCCCTGGAAAAGGCGCAGCAACTATGCGTTGGTATTCTGGTGAATTATAAAGGTCAAAGTTTCCGGCTTCCAGGTTTTTCCAGTGTATTGACTGTCTATGCGCATGGCGAGGATCCGGAGACCCTGTTGCAGCGCGCCGCCCGGGCGTTGGATATGGCAGGTCATAGAGGCCAGGGAAGTACGCCTGTAGTGTCACTACCACCACAAGACTAATCAACCCACCTCGTTTTAACGTACTCAGGTATACTCCTGTTTCAGCCTTTCAGGCAGGAGTTGTTATGCAGTTTGCCGTTGTTATCCCGGCTTATAATGAAGGCCATACCATACATGATGTTGCTGCCCGCGCCCTGAAACAGTGTTCGCGGGTAATCGTTATCGATGATGGCTCTTCTGATGACACCAGTCAGTCCCTACATGGTTTATCGATTATCCTGATTCAACACGAGCGGAATACCGGAAAGGCAGACAGCCTTTGGGACGGGATGCAGGCAGCAATAAAGATGGGTGTGGATGCTGTAGTGACACTGGATGGCGATGGCCAACATAGGCCGGAAGATATACCCCGTCTGCTTTCAGTATGGGAGCAGAATCGTGAGACAATCATTATTGGTTCCCGTATGGCAGAGAAGAGTGCTTTTCCAGCACACCGCTATTATGCAAACTGCACAGCTAACTTCTGGGTATCCTGGGCAGCCGGTTATCCAATCCAGGACAGTCAATCAGGATTGCGCATGTATCCAACAAGCTTTTTACGAAAACTGGATATTGCTCATGACAGTAGCCGCGGCTTTGTTTTTGAAAGTGAAGTATTAATTGCTGCTGCGCGCCAAGGTATACAAAGCAAAGCAGTTAGTATACCGGCCTTGTACCATAAACAAATGCGTAGCAGTCATTTCAGGCCGGTAGCGGATATTGTAGCAATTACACGTATGGTTGCCTGGAGCCTGATTTCCCGAGGACTTTATCCGCAAGGGTTGTTGCGTGTGGTTGCACACATGCTGTTTGGAAAATTCAGATTGGCTACAATGGGTGCTGATGGTCTTGTTACATTAATACTGTCCAATTTTGTATTGGCAATGAGTGGAGGAATAAGTTTTTTATTTACTCTGTATAGAGTTGTTCGTGTGGCCAAGACAGCAGCCATACGGGTAAATCATCCCGATTGGCTTATTGTGTTGGGGATGCATTTGCAAAATGGTCGTGTTCGAAAAGAGTATAAGCAGCGTCTGGATAGAAGTATCAGTATTTTTGAAGCCTGTGGGAGTTGTAAAATTATGCTTGTGGGTGGTATGACAGGCAATAGTGATATCAGCGAGGCGGCAGCAGGACGTGATTATTTATTGGCACAGGGTATCCAGGAAGACGATATTGTATTGGAAGAGCGCTCCCACCATACGCTTGAAAATCTTAGCAATATACGCAACGTCCTGTTAAAAGAAAATTCTCCGCGCCTTGCCTTGATTACCAATCGTTATCATCTTGCACGAAGTGTGGTGCTTGCTCTCGGCCTGGGTCTATCGGTGACACCATGTGCGGCAGAGGCGAGGTTAATACAGGATCGTTCAGACTGGTTACCTATTGCCGGAAAATTGCTTCGTGAAGCCTATTACGTGCATTGGTATTACACAGGAAAATACTGGTCCAAATGGACTGGTAATAAAAAGAGCCTGGCCCGTATCGGATAAGGAAGGCCTGAGTTTATCAGGGCTTCCTTAATAGCTTATTTCCCGAGTAGCGACTGTTTCAGTCCATTCGTTACAGGTGCAGCGCCAAGCCAGATTTTAAGCAAGGCCTGGTTAAATGCATGTCCCGGGATAGTACCTTTATTGACGTCTCGAATAACAACCTTTGTTCCGGTTTCGGGGGAATACTTAAAGATGATAATGTCATTCTTTTTCATGGTGTCGAACATGGCATTAAACTTATCAATCTGGGGAGCCAGAGCGCTTAATTCTGCGCTTGTGAGATTGGCCTGGAAGCCATCGTTCCATCCCGAGATTAATTTCTCCTTTTCTACTTCCTCGTAAATAAAATGCATCATCATGCGATTAGGCTGATCACTGGATAATATGGCAGTGGCATCTGTACTAGCGCTAACAAGGTACAGACCCGCAACATATATTTTAAAAAAGAATTTCTTTCTTACACCTGCGCCATTAAGTGTAAGTGATGTGCCGTTGTCGCTGGTTATCTGGTCCGGCAGTTTAACCCCGGCAACCTCGGCTGCCTGGGATAAAGCCGTAAAAGTGAAGAAGAATAAAATTGTAAGAAATCTCATCATGATGCGCTCCATATCATCGTCCAGATGACAGTATACGGTCAGAAAGGCCTGTTGACCATATCGGTTGATTTGAAAGAGTGTGAATGTGAAGATGTGATTGTAACAAGATAACGGGGTACTACTATGAGTAAATGCTTGCCGGTGGCAATATATCTGTTTTTATATTCAGCCGTTTCCTGGGCTGATGCACTGGATATTAACTTGAATGATAAAGCTGCCAGACTTTTATATAACCAAAGCTACGGAACGGCAGAAATAAGCTATGGTCTGCTTTATGCGAAGGAACGGGACTCGGATTCTGTATGGTTGGCACAGCTGGGACTAGAAGTTGCGGGGGAAGAGGATTTTGGTAATAGCCTGTGGGAGGGGCGTGTAGGGGCGATGCTCTATGGTATTTCAATGGGTAATGACGTAGATGGGGCTGCCCTGGGCCTGGGCGGCCAGTTGAGAATTTTTCCTAATTATTCCCGTTTTGGATTTGGTGCCCATGGATACTATGCACCACAAGTGGTAACCGGCCTGGATATAGATCAATTTTGGGAGGTGGGTATCCGGGCAGATTTTCGGATGCTGGATACGGCCAGGGTTTACCTGGGTTACAGGCAGATAAAAACTCAACTCGAAGAGAGTCGAAGGACGATTACTTTAGATGATGGTCTTCATTTGGGTATAGATATTCGTTTCTAGGTGATTTTCAGATGAGCAAAACACAGAGAACAATATAAACACAGAGAACAATATATAGACAAGATTTACAGGATTAACATGATGTAAAAAATAAAACATATCGTAAAAACAATCCTGTGAATCCCGTAAATCCTGTCTAAATTGTTTTCCTAGGTTAGGGAACCTCTGATCATTTAGTGTTTTTTAATAATTACTGTTTCTATTTTTGTTAAAACACTCAATCATGTTCAAAAGTGATGATTTTTCATCGTTAATTACCGTTATTTGATGAGTTA
>BTRG01000002.1:0-101825 GCA_036986275.1 Gammaproteobacteria bacterium
TTATGTGACAAGGCTTGTTTCTCCTTTTGTTTTAATGAGTTATCGACAAACACATTATAACAAGCACGGGGGATTCAAGCCTTTCTTTTTGCTTTTATGGTGAGTTGTGGGACAGTAGTGAAGTAAACCCGTTTGATGATATCGGTACACCGATGGAAATTGTCAGTCTGTTTGGTGGTAAGAAACAATACATGCAGGCGATCACTGAACTTGAACAAGAAATTTATGCGGCGTAG
This sequence comes from Gammaproteobacteria bacterium, assembly GCA_036986275.1. GTDB lineage: Bacteria > Pseudomonadota > Gammaproteobacteria > Acidiferrobacterales > SZUA-150 > BTRG01. Next base: position 237 of record BTRG01000002.1, read on the forward strand.
TGAAATGCTATGAATTATAAAATTGGTTCTGAATGGCGGAAATGGGATTTACATGTGCATACACCAATGTCATATGGATATACGGGCTCATGGGATCAATTAATAACTCAAATCAAAAAGGCTAAATGTAATGTTATCGGAATAAATGATTATTTTTCGGTGGCTGGGTACAAAAAAATTAAAAATGAAATAGACAATGGCACTTTAAATATTGGCGATAAATACATTTTACCTATAGTTGAAATGAGAATGACTGATTCAGTTCAAAATAAGTATACAAAAACAAACGGCATCACTCATTTTAATTTTCATATTATTTTTAGTGACAAAATAAACGTTGATGATATTGAAAACTTCATTAAGGCTTTAAAAACTGAAGGGACTACTATTGGTGGTGATTATAGCGATAAAAAGAAACTTCAAAGTAAAAAAGTTTCTTTTTCTGAGACATTAAAGTTATTAAACGAAGATAGTAAATTTAAAGATAATTATTTAATATGGTTGCCCTATGATGAATATGGAGGGATTGATGAGATTGATCCCATATCAGATGGATGGATAAAAAGTGATTTTATAAATAATAGTGACATTCTTGGTTCATCTAACAAGAAACAAATTGACTTTTTTCTTTGGAAGTCAATACCAAAAGCGGATGGGACTCCAAAATTTACGCAGGAGCAGTTTGAAGAATGGTTTGAGCATAAAATACCCTGCATTAAGGGAAGTGATTCGCATGAATATAGTTACCCAATTGGAAAACTAAAAGACAAAGATTCGAAGCCAATGGAAAAGTTTTGCTGGATAAAAGCAGATCCTACTTTTGAAGGGTTGAAGCAGATTATCTATGAGCCTGAGGAAAGAGTTTATATAGGAGAAAAACCACCTATTCTAAATATAGTAGAAAACAATAAAACGAACTATTTAAAGTCTTTAGAAATCAATCAAGCCAATGGAAATCATACTGGCGACACTTGGTTCAAAAATATATCAATACCATTTAACAAGGAATTGGTCGCTATTATTGGAAACAAAGGGAGTGGCAAAAGTGGCATCGCAGATATTTTAGGTTTGGTCGGTGATACTCATACAGATAGTAGACATTTTTCTTTTTTGCATAGAGATAAATTTCTTATAGGCAAGCTAGCTGATAATTACAAGGCCCAAATCATTTGGGAAAGCGATGGGAAATCTGATGAAATACTATTAAGTGCGGATCAAAAAACTGAAAGCCCAGAATCAGTCCGCTTTATCCCACAAAACTATTTTGAAGAATTAACTAACGAAATAGAAATTACTAAATTTCAACATGTATTGGAAAAGATAATATTTGGATATATTCCAGATGCTGAAAAATTAGAGAAATCAAGTTTTAAGGAGTTAGAGAGATATAAAACAGAGAGTGTTAACAGGGATATTCAAGCACAAAAAAATAAAATACAAGATATAAATAATGAAATTATTAACTTGGAAAAGAAAAATCATCCAGATTATTTAAAGAAAATACAAGGATTGATTGGAAAGATAAGAATAGAAATAGAGGCTCAAGAAAAATTATTGAAAGAATGCCCGAAGAGAATCAATCCAAATGATGATGGTAAAAAGACAGAGCAACAAAATAATAGTATCGAAAAACACAACAAAGAGTTAGATAAGTTAAAGGGTGAGCTACAGATAAAAGAGTCAGAAAAAACAAGCATTACCAGTAAGATCGAATCTCTTAAACAGTTTAAGATAAAAATCAAACAACAAAAACAATTCTTGGAAGAATTTCTACAAAATAACTCAATAGAAGCTGAGCAATATCAATTAGACATCAGAAAAATATTAAAAGTTAAAACTGATTATTCATCTATTGATAAGCTAATTAGTGATTCTGGAAAAGAATTAGTTGATATTGGTACATATTTTGAATCTTATGAATCAATTGAAGAAAAAAATACCCAAGCTGATAATAATAGCATTATTTATAAAATACGGAATTTAGAAGGAAAAATAAAAGTTGAGACAGATAAATTAACCGGCGAAGAGAAAGCCTATCAGAAAAATGAACAACGAAAAAAATCAATAAATGAAAAAATTCAGGAATTGACTGGGGATGCTGAATCCCCAGCAAATGAAACACTGAGTTATTATCAAAAAGAGGAGAAATTCATAGGGAATGACTTAATTAAATTGCTGGAAACAAAGAGAGATAGTCGGATTGATGTGGCTTTAGAAATATTTAATAAAAAAAATGAAATAATTGAATTGTATAATTATTTTAAAAAGTCAGTTGATAATAAAATTTCAGAAAATAAATCCTTGCTCAAAGATTATGATATAAAGATTGACTCTTCATTTAATTTGGATGCAGGATTTTATGATGAGTTTCTTGGATATATTGACAAAACAAAAAGTGGCCACTTTCGTGGTGTGGGTGATGGTAAAAATAATATTAAAATTATTGTTGATGAGAATGGTTTTAGTGATGAAAATAGTGTAAGAAAATTATTAGAAAGAATAATTATCAGCCTTGAAGACGACGATGCAGAGATAAATGAGCAAGTAAATAAATATAAGTTAGATCGCTTTTATGATTATGTTTTTTCACTAGATTACATAAAACCTAAATACGAATTGAAACTAGGAGGAAAAGTACTTAGTCAGTTGTCGCCAGGAGAAAGAGGTGCGTTGTTGTTGATATTCTATTTAATGATTGATAAGGAAGACATTCCTCTAATTATAGATCAGCCAGAAGATAACCTTGACAACGAAAGTGTTTACAATATGTTGAGTAAATTTATCAAGCAAGCTAAAAAGAAAAGACAAATCATCATGGTTACTCATAATCCTAATTTAGCTGTTGGTGCCGATGCTGAGCAAATTATTTATGTCAATATAGACAAGATGAATAAAAACGAATTTTCATTTACTTCTGGTTCAATAGAGAACCCGAAGATCAATCAAAGGATCGTTCAGATACTAGAAGGAACCAAACCAGCATTTGATAAGCGAAAATTAAAGTATCAAGGAAAATGACCTAGTGACCAATATCAGCGGCATCGTAAAATCAGCTCGAAAAATCATGCGCCAGGATACTGGTACAGGCAGTGATGAACTTCGTATTTTACAACTGAGCTGGATGTTGTTTTTAAAGATATTCAGCGATAAAGATAAAGAATTAGAGCTGTTAGTAGAGGACTACACATCGCCGATCCCCGAAGCATTGCATTGGGATGAATGGGCCAGTGATGATGAAGGCATGACAGGTGATGAACTGTTAAAGTTTGTCGATCAAAAACTTTTCCCTGCGCTTTCCAATATTGATCTTTCAACCGGCAATCGCCGAGCAGTACTGGTGCATGAAGTTTTTGACAATAATTATAACTACATGAAGTCAGGGATTCACCTGCGCCAGGTAATTAACAAGCTCAACGAAATCGATTTTAACAACAGTAAAGACAAGCACGTATTCGGCCAGATTTACGAAACCTTCTTAAGCGAGCTGCAAAGTGCAGGCACTTTGGGTGAGTTCTATACCCCACGCGCTATTACCGACTTAATGACAGGGCTGGTTAATCCGCAGCATGGCGAAAAAATATTAGACCCTGCTTGCGGTACAGGTGGTTTTTTGACTACCACGATTGAGCATTTAAAAGAGCAGGCTGCCAACATCAAACAGCGCGAAGCCATTGCTCAAAACGTTACGGGTTGGGAATACAAACCACTACCCTATATGTTAGCAAATACCAATTTGATTCTGCACGATATAACGACACCAAACATTCGCTTTGGTGATTCTTTAGAGCGGCCTTTAACGGAGTACGGCAAGAAAGAACGTGTGGACGTAATACTTGCCAATCCGCCCTTTGGTGGTGTGGTATCCAATAATAATGAAAACAACTTCCCGCAAACCTATCGCACCAAAGAATCAGCAGACCTGTTTTTAATTCTGATGATTCACTTGCTGAAAAAAGGAGGACGCAGCGCGATTGTTTTACCCGATGGCTCACTCACCGGTGATGGCGTAAAACAGCGTATCCGCCAAAAATTGCTGGAGGACTGCAATCTGCACACCATTATTCGCCTGCCCAATTCGGTGTTCCAGCCCTATGCTTCAGTAGCGACTAACTTGCTGTTTTTTACCAAGGGCGAACCCACTAAGCATATATGGTACTACCAACATACACTACCCGAAGGCTATAAGGCTTACTCCAAAACCAAACCAATTCAGTTACCAGAATTTGACGGCCTAAAAGCGTGGTGGAACAAACGGGAAGAGAACGAACAGGCGTGGCAGGTGGACATCAAAACCGTCATCGAAAGTGGTTACAACCTTGATATTAAAAACCCGCACCAACCCGAAGAAGAGAGGCAATACAGCAGTAGTGAATTGCTGGATTTATTGCACCAATCTTTTTCCAAAGGGGATGAGTTGTTGGGGCAACTTAGGAAGGAACTGGTGTAGTGAAAGTCGTTTTTTTAAAAGATATTTGTAATTTTGAAAAAGGTTCAACTGGATTGGAAAAAGCTACTCCAGGCAAATATCCTTTGGTTGCAACAGGTAAGGATCGACGTAGCTGTGATTCATTCCAGTTTGATACCAAAGCGGTATGTGTTCCATTAGTTTCTTCGACAGGACACGGTCACGCAAGCCTAAAAAACGTTCATTACCAAGAAGGGGAGTTTGCTCTTGGCAGTATCTTGGTAGCACTAACTGCAAAAAGTGAAGATGTTCTCGATATTCAATTTCTGCATCTCTACCTGTCTGAGCTTAAAGATAAAATTCTTGTTCCATTAATGAGCGGTGCTGCCAATGTGGCACTTTCTGTTAGAAAAATACAAAATATTGAGATTCCACTACCTTCAATTTCCAGACAGCAAGAAATAGTTGTTCAATTTAAAAGCATTGCTGCGGAAGAAAAAGAATTAAATGCTGAACTCACCCACCAACAAACCCTGCTAAAAAAACTACGCCAAAGCATTTTACAAGAAGCCATAGAAGGCAAGCTCACCAAAGACTGGCGAGCGGAAAATCCATGTGTTGAACCCGCCAGTGAATTATTAAAACGGATTCAGGCAGAAAAAGAACAACTGATTAAAGATAAAAAAATCAAAAAACAAAAACCATTGCCGCCGATTAGTGAGGAAGAAAAACCGTTTGAATTGCCGGAGGGGTGGGTTTGGTGTCGGTTGGGCAATATTATTTTATCCGCAAATGATGGCCCACACGTGAGTCCAGAATATAGCACTAATGGCATACCATTTATTTCAACAAGAAATGTAAGTCCTACAGGCATAGATTTCTCAACCTCAAAATACATAACTCAAGAGTATCATCAGACTTTAAGTAAAAAGTGCAAACCTGATAAATGGGATATTTTATATACTAAAGGAGGCACTACAGGCATCGCGTGCGTAAATTCATACGATATTGATTTCAATGTTTGGGTTCATGTTGCTGTTCTTAAAAAACCATCAGAAATGAATTCTTCATACGTACAGCATTTATTGAATTCACCTCATTGTTATAAGCAATCGCAAAAATTAACACATGGAATTGGAAATCAAGATTTAGGGCTTACACGGATGGTCAAAATAACTACCCCCCTCCCCCCACTCCCCGAACAAAAAGCCATCGTCACCAAAGTCAAAAAACTCCTCACCCTTTGCGATCAACTGGAAATCCAAATCACCAACAACCAAACCCATGCCGAACAACTGATGCAGGCGGTATTAAAAGAAGCCTTTTCACAAAATAACGAACCACAAAGAGCGACAGCCCATGCTTAATAACAATAAAAAGGTGACAGAATCATTTTTTGCTAGTGATGCATAGTGAGGGGTGTTCATAATGAAAATGATTCGAGTCAGATCGAGCGCTAACCGTGCTGCCGGCTACGATCCGTCAACGCAACGGATGCGGATCACTTCCCCTCAATGGAGTGTGAGGTAAGATACGATGAAAAAATCCATACGAAACAGGCGACAACTATTCTGACACAGGGTGCCCATTTGTCTATTGTGTGGGCAGTTTGAGTCTGAATCCAGGGTAGGCGAAGGCGCTGGATATTTTCTCGCAGTCCTTTTCCGTTACGCCTGCTCTTCGGGCGACTTCGTACCATTTGTTTGTGACGGTTTTTTCCATTTCGTCGATCATGTTTTGAGCCACGTCGGGTTCAAGGAGAAAACGCGCGCTTTGCGATAACAGGTTTTCAGCATGGGCATAGCGGCCCATGTCACCGCATTCAAGCGCCAGGTCGCGGTGCTCGATACTGATCGGTGTAGAGGGTGTCAGGTCATAAGCGGGTGAAAGCTTCCATTCCGTGTCCATGGCAATAACAGCATGGTTGCGAGGATGGTCGTCAATATTGGAGATTAGTGCGTTAAAGCACATGCGCAGGAATAACTCCACAGCGTCGGTGCGCGGCTGCGAAGAGATGCGCCGCAGTTCCTCGACGAGCAGGACATAGGACCATTTTCCTCTGTCCTGATAATCGTCATCTGCGCGCAGCAGTGTTAAGGCGCTGAGCATCCGGCCTCTGCGATAGCCTGCTTTCGTCTGTTCCCGGTCGAAACGTTTAACCAGCAGCGCATCATGCTTGCCAATCGTGATGACTTTGCTATCAGAGGTTTGCAGGCCGCATTCACGGGCAAGCATTAACATCGCATGTTCTACACGCGCATCGTTCCATTTGTCTTCCGGGTGGTGAAATTTTGCGATCCAGAGGCCGTCTTTATCCTCGACGACTACCTTTGGCCGGGCACCGCCCATTGATGTGCCGCCACCCATCAAATTTTGGGTCTGTTCGGCTTCTGCGCCGTCAGGAAGTTCCTCATCGGCAATGATTAAATCAGCAAGTGCTTGCAGCCGTTCCAGCTCTATTGTCTGGTTGAATTTCCGGCACGGGGCAGGGGGCTCTTTTTCTAGGCCAAATCCCAGTGCGCCTGCGCGGTCGTCCGGCGAATGCAGCAGATAGTCGATCTCACCCAGCTGTGTTTGTCCGATGAGCTTTTCTATGACTCTACGACCCCAGTAATCGGGGCTGGCATCGCGCAGTGAGCCGAAGATGCCTTTCAGTTTATTTGTCTCATAGGTTTTGTTGTTGAGCTTGAGTTCAAGCGGGTCTATCGCGACTGCATTCTCACGTGCAAGATACTTGCGACCATAGATAAATCTACCGGCAGGAATACCCTGTCGATCGGTTGTTAGCTCGAATTTTCCGGCAGTGACAAACGTTGTTTCGCCCGGCAGGGTAATATAGATGTAGCATTCACTCGCTGTGCCCATGGAGATCATTGTCTCAGAAATCATTGTCGAGCCCCTCTTTTGCACGGGCACGTGCGCGATCCTTCGGTAGCGATAGCGATAAGCCTTCATTATCCAATGCCGGGTCGGCGAGTTCGTTCATCTGTTTCAGCAAGTCGTAGGCCCATAGCAGTGCTATGTAAACAGCAGCGCTGGTTGATCCTTTGCCTTTTTCTGCATCCATGACTGCGCGGCGGCCCGTGCCGATTTTCTCAGCGACAGCTTCAATCGTCAGGTTGCGGCGCAACCTTGCAGTGCGCAGGTTCGTGCCAAGGCGTGTCAAGGTCTGCTCAACCTCATAGGGTGGTGCGCTCGTCAATGTGTTCTTTCTGGCCATATGCTTTCTATAGGATGTTAAGTGAGTTAAGGTGCTTTAAAAAGCATATAAATGATTGAGTCGTATGTCAAGATAAAAGTGCTGTTTAAGGGATGTTAAATGCTCTAAGGTGCTTTAAATAGCATAATTTCTGGATATTGAGATATTGAGCCCGTTTTGCGTAAGTATTGTGGGCCAGTGTTAGAAGAGAAAAGCTGACAGATTTATTTTTTGTCAGTGATGCATAGTGAGGGGTATTTGCAATGGAAATGATCCAGGTCAGATCAAGTGCTAACCGTGCCGCCGGCTATGATCAGTCAACTGCTGTTTGCATTAAGTGAATGGGTTTATAAAAACCATAAAATGCATAGTAATATTATGCAAAAGTAATAATAAATAAACTTGCGAACGGTTTAAATACAGTTATACTTGCATAGTATGGCTATGCAATCAGATAAAATGTCAAACCCTACCTCCGATCAAACAAAGAAAGGCTTGTGTGCAGTGTTGTCCGAAGGTCTGCTGGTTAACCGTAACTGGTTGAAAAAAAAAGGTTTTCAGCGTCCGCTGGTTGATTATTACTTGCGCTCAGGCGCCCTTGAGGCGGTTGCGCGTGGTGTATACCGACGGCCTGGGCCTCCGTTGAAGTGGCAACATGTGGTGTATTCACTCCAGGAGCTGGGTTTTGCCGTTCATGTGGGCGGACGTACGGCACTGGATCACCAGGGTCTGGCGCATTATCTGCCGTTGAGGGCTGAAAGCATCCATTTGTACAGTCAGAGTAAGTTGCCGGGTTGGTTGCACGCAGTAGGGGTTAATGCCAGATTTGAGTTCCACCATCGCAAGTTGTTTACAGAGGATGCTGCAACCCTGGGCTACAATAGCTTGCCTTTCGGTGCCTGGGATTGGCCACTGAATTATTCAACGCGTGAACGGGCTTTACTGGAACACTTGGATGATTTGCCAGGTGGTTCATCATTCGATATGGCAGACAAATATATGGAAAGTGCGACCACCCTAAGGCCTGATTTGTTAATGGCGTTATTGCTGGCCTGTAAGCGGATAAAAACCAGGCGTTTGTTTCTCTGGTTGGCCGAGCGATATAGTTATCCCTGGTTTAAACAACTGGATGTATCGACGTTGGATTTGGGGAGTGGCAAACGTGTGATCTACAAGGGCGGGGTGCTGGATACAAAATATAACATCACAGTGCCTCGTGAATATGCGAATGGAGAAGTTGTGGATGGATTTGAACAACCCCTATTTTAAACAAGTTGAGTTGCTGGTGCAGATGCTGCCGGTTGTGGCACAGTACGATTGTTTTGCTTTAAAAGGTGGTACGGCCATTAATCTGTTTGTGCGGGATATGCCGAGACTGTCGGTGGATATTGATTTGACCTATATACCCGTTAATAAACGGGATGATGCACTGGCAGAGATTGATGGTTCGTTTCGTTCTTTAAAGGATGATTTGACTAAACGGTTACCTGGGTTATGTGTGACAGGTAGTGAATTATCTGGAACAAAAACAATATACAAGTTGCTGACCCAGTTAGGGAATACACAGGTTAAGATTGAAATATCACCGGTTATGCGTGGTGTTGTGGATGAACCCGTTCAGTTGGAAACATCGGTGCAAACACAGGATGTCTTTGGTTATGCCAGTGTGCTTGTTGTCTCTTTTAACGACTTATATGCAGGGAAATTATGCGCGGCATTAAATCGGCAACACCCCCGGGATTTGTTTGATGTATCGATGCTTTTGCGTAACGAAGGCATATCGGAGGAATTGTTGCCCGTCTTTTTGGTTTATCTTGTTTGTGGTAATCGCCCAATTGTGGAATTACTCGCACCTATTGAACAAAGTATAGATCAGACATCTTTTCACGAATTTCAGGGCATGACGACCGAATCAGTGTCAATGGATGAATTACAAAGATCACGCTCATTAATGGTGAAGCAGATAAACGAAATGCTTACGGATAAGCACAAACAATTTCTGCTGACGTTTAAGCGGGGAAAGCCGGATTGGAATTTGTTGAATATGTCTGGGATTGAACAATTTCCGGCTATTCAATGGAAATTGCATAATATAAACAAGATGCCAAAGCAAAAACATAAAGTAGCATTGGAGAAACTGGAAAAAGTTCTATACGGTTAATGTCTGTTTGAATATCATTTTATTAAAGAAATTAAATAGGCAATATATTTTTACCTTATCGAAGTTACTCGTTAGTCTGAGATTTCATCTTATTTTGTTGTGTATGTACTGCCGACCTCACGTACGCCAATAACCATTTCTTTTCCAAGAATCTGTAGTGCTTTACTTACACGTGGTAATTTTGTAGCGTGGTATGGGTTAAGCATACGGCGAACTATTTTTTTTCGTTTATATCCAGTTGCACTAGTGTCTGGTTAAATCATATATGCATCTTGATAGACGTTTATGAAACAACAAGTTACAACGAATACAGGGTGTCCTCGACTTGAACGTAGAGCATAAATCGTGTCCCTTATAGAACAATAAGTTACAATCGAAAAATCACCCATTTCTTAGTTAACCGGACACTAGTGATCCAGTTGTTTTGCTAACCAGATGTTGGTATGTTTTTGTTCGCGTAATGATGAATAGAGGAAAAGGGGAAAAGCTGACAGATTTATTTTTTGTCAGTGATGCATAGTGAGGGGTATTTGCAATGGAAATGATCCAGGTCAGATCAAGTGCTAACCGTGCCGCCGGCTACGATCAGTCAACGCGACGAATGCGGATTACTTTTGAGCAAGGGGACAGTTATGACTTCTGCGGTGTACCGCTCCATGTATACGATGGACTGATGAGCGCGTCATCCAAGGGCGCTTCACAATAACCACATCAGGGATAGGTACCAGTGTTCCTGAATATTATGCTGGTGTCTGTAAGCACTGTATGAGCTGAGTGGGTCTGAAGCTTATGACTACGACTCTTTGCTGGCACGACTACGAGACCTTCGGTGTCGATCCCAGGCGTGATCGACCAGCGCAATTTGCTGGGTTACGCACCGACGAGGCGCTCAATGAGGTGGGAGAGCCACTGGTTATCTACTGTAAACCGGCCCGGGATGTGTTGCCACACCCAGAGGCTTGCCTGCTTACGGGGATTACTCCACAGCTGGCGGATGCAAAGGGCGTGCTGGAGCCAGAGTTCATTGCCCGCATTCACACTGAGTTGGCACAACCGGGTACCTGCGGTGTGGGTTACAACACCTTGCGATTTGACGATGAGGTGACCCGCCATACCCTCTATCGAAATTTCTACGAACCCTACGCCCGCGAATGGCAGCATGGCAATTCACGTTGGGACCTTATCGATCTGGTGCGCATGACCCATGCCTTGCGCCCAGAAGGAATTGAATGGCCTCTGCATGACGATGGCAGGCCCAGCTTTCGGCTCGAAGATCTGGCGGCAGCCAACGGTATCGGCCACGAGTCTGCCCATGATGCACTATCCGACGTGCGTGCCACCATTGGTTTGGCACGCCTGATACGTGACCGGCAACCACGCCTCTATGATTGGCTCTTTCAGCTTCGCAATAAACATAGGGCGGCTAAACAGTTGGACTTGGTTGGGTACGAGCCCGTTTTACACACCTCGCGCATGTACCCATCAGAGACTGGTTGCACAACCCTGGTTATGCCGTTGGTCGCTGAGCCCGGCAACAACAACAGTGTGCTGGTCTACGATCTGCGTCATGATCCTCGTCCCTTCATGGATTTGGACAAGGAGGGTCTGCGTGATCGTCTGTTTACCCGGTCCGAGGATTTGCCCGAGGGTGTGGAACGGCTACCGGTCAAATCCGTGAAGATCAACAAGTGTCCGGCCCTAGCACCTCGGAAGACTCTTGATGAATCGGCTATCGAGCGCATCGCAATCGATCTGGATGCCTGTGACCGGCATTGGGAACGATTGAGTTCGAATATGGGCTTCATGCAGCGAGTTGCACAAGCCTACAGCAGTAGGGAATTCAGCCCCACCGGAGATGTCGATCTGGCGCTGTACGATGGTTTCCTCAATGATTCGGATCGTCCACTACTTGCCAGGGTGCGTGATGCCTCGAAGCAAGAGCTGGCGCAAACACGTTTCGACTTTCACGATAAGCGGTTGCCAGAACTTCTGTTCCGCTACCGTGCCCGAAATTGGCCAGAGACTTTGTCCGCGGAGGAGGCACAACGGTGGGAACAATTTTGTCGTCATCGACTCCAGGATGCAGATGGGGGTGGCAGTATTACCCTGAGTGATTATTACGATCAGATCGCACTGTTACGGGATGAGCGTGAAGGCGATGCGGATGCGCAGCGGATACTGGATGCACTGGATGAATGGGGGAGGGTTTGTATAGGAGGCGATCTAAAAACAGGCACTGTGATTAGAAATAACCTATGACCCTTGGCTAAGAAATACGGGAAATTAGAATTCAAACGGGGAAAAGCGCTAACTCTGATGGATGAGTTCGTGTTGCATAGTTTTACCTGTTATTGATCGTTTATTGCGAAGTGAAGAAACACCTTGATAGATGAAGTGTAAGTCTTATTTTTGGTTTGAACATTGAAATTCCGGATTGATGCCAATATGCGAAAATGCATTTCCTCTGTGCCTGACCGGATGGTGAACTTCCTCCGTTTTAGTAGACACGCGATGGGCCCCAGCCCAGTTAACACCTAAGACCGGTATGAGGCTTGCTCAAATGCCACTGAGCTGACATTTCATCCAAGGGCTCCCCAGTCCGGCTCAGGCGCTTAGATTGCTCGTGATGATTTCTGTGCCCGCTTTCAACTTGTAGAGGTAATCCGCCCACACCTGCATCATTTTTCTGCGTTCAAGTAGGTGGGCTGTGCGATTATAAGCGCGCCCGTTGGGATCGCGCACTGCATGAGCAAGTTGATGCTCGATGTAATCCGGGCGGAAACCCAGCACTTCATCGAGGATGGTTCTCGCCATCGCACGGAATCCGTGGCCGCTCATTTCTTCCTTACTGATACCCATGCGTCGCATGGCGGCAAGGATCGCGTTATCACTCATCGGTCGTAACGTGCTGCGTGCACCTGGGAAGACATAGCATCCTCGACCAGTAACAGAGTGAAGTTCGTGCAGTATGTCTATGGCCTGCCGGGTTAGGGGAACAATGTGTTGGGTGTTGGTCTTGGTGACGGTGTAGCGCCATTCTGCTTTATCAAGGTTTATATCCGCCCATTCAGCATGTCGTAGTTCGCCTGGACGCACGAAGACCAATGGAGCGAGGCGGAGAGCGCAGCGGACGGTGAGGGTGCCTACGTAGCCATCTAAATACTCTGAGTATTTCAATTTCAAGCGTGTACGTGAGGCTGCTTTATTAGCGATTCGGCAGGTATGCCCAGCCCTTCGTGGAGCCTCCAGATCATTTTGAGTGTCAATGAGCGTTTGTAATTGAGGATCTCATACACGCGATTACTTTTGCCAATCATAGGCTCCAGGTCTTTTACGGTCAGGCCTGATCTTTCCATCTCAAATTTGATGGCCTCAACAGGGTCTGGAAGGTCAAGCGGGTAGTGCTTCGCTTCATAGGCCTCTATGAGTGTTACCAACACATCCAGCTTTTCACCTTCGGGTGAATCTGGCTCTGCCATCATGAGCGTTTCTACTTCTTTCAGTGCCGCGCGGTAGTCGGCATTAGTTTTAATCGGTTTGATATCCATGACTTTTACCTCTGGCGTTAAATTGTTTGTACATCTATTTTGTCGTATTGAGCATGAGTTCCTATGAAGCGGATATAAACCACCCTATAGGCATAATTAATCCATACCACCAGCCGATATTTGTTACCGGCTATATTGAATACCGCTCTCGGCTCTGGCTTCCTGCTTCGCTCTACCTCCTGCATCCATGCAGTCGTGCCATCTTTGAGGATGCTCGCATTCCTGAAATCTTGCTTCACATCCGTAGGTGTTGCCCAGTCTGCTTTCAATGTATGTCGATACCAGGCCAGGGTCTGAGCGGCGGCGTCCGAGTATTCTGGGTTCTTTTCCCAGAATGCCTTTAGTGTTGATAAGGCGATAATTCTCATATCCTGAATAATAGTCCCAAAACGGGACTACTTCAACTTGTCTAATATCCAGGGATATGGAAGGTGTGCCGCGGGCGTATGGATGCATGGGAGTGGCGATTCTGGAGGCGTGTATATGAATAATCAACGGCTTATGACCCAAAGAGAACTATGCAATCGCTGGCAATTAAGCGAAGCCACACTTGAGCGTTGGCGAGCAGATGGAGTTGGTCCAATTTGCATCAAGCTAGGCGGGCAGGTCAGATACCGGCGAGAAGGTATTGAGATCTATGAGGAGAATTGCTTACGGGTTAGTACGTTAGAGGCGTATATCGTGTAAGTAACAGAATAGCCCCTCAATAACCTGAAAACTTGAAAGAAAAATGAGGGTTAATAAAAGCCCCTGACCGAAATCGGTCAGGGGTGTGTTGGTGGAGGCGGCGGGAATCGAACCCGCGTCCGCAAATCCTCCGCCTTCGGTTCTACATGCTTAGCCGCGTCTTTAAGTTTAACTGTAAGCTACCCGACGGGCAGGGAAGACTTACAGCGATTCCGGTAAAAGTTTAATGAATCTGCCCCGAACGTGCTTCATCACGATCTTGTGAGATATGACGCCTGAAATCTGAACGCACAAGCACGGCTTCAGTCAGACGGCACCCTACTGGTGTTTAGGCAGCGAGTGCGTAGTTGTCGTCGTTGGCAACTATAGAGTTTGCAGTTGTGTTTACGAGGTAATCTGCGCCTCGGCATGCCCCTCAGGTTTTGTGACCCACGTCGAAGCCAGGTCGCCCCCAAAAGAGAAGTGGCGAGTAGCGAGGGTCTAGTAGCGAGGAACTTCGTTACCGCCCAGGCCACAGGCCGGAGACTCAATTCTAATGAGTCATCAAGAGTATAACCCCTGATGTATAAAATGGGGAGGTTTCAGCCCTTTTTCAAGGCGCGTTCGGTTTCACGCTTTTTAATGCTGGCGCGTTTGTCGTGCGCTGGGCGTTGAGTGAAAGGGCTTATGGGTTCCAGTAAATGTCCACTAAAAATGGCTGTACATTATTAATGTACATGATATATTAGTGAACATGCTACTCAAGAAGTGGAGTGAACACCCCCTCTTGTTCACTAAAGGAGGATGTACATTAATAATGAATTTGGCTGATTTTTGAACATCATGAACCGGGAAACAGGCATCGAGCAGGAAATCCTTGATCGCGCTATCCAGGCTGTGGAGCGCGAGACGGGACTGCATCTGCATATTGAACAATTGCAAGCCTATGTAGGTGACTACAGAGTTGATGCCATTGTGCGGCTTGAGCCTGGTGATCAAGCGCTAGCGGTCGAGATAAAGAAGTGGGCGCAACACGCCAACCTCGGCGCCCTGATCAACCAGGTCAAGCAACTGCCAGAGGAGGGGCTGCTGGTGGCCGATTACGTCAATCCCAGAATGGCGGACAAGCTGCGCAAGCAGCAGGTACAGTTTATCGATGTGGCAGGCAATGCTTACATCAATCAGCCACCCGTTTATGTCTATGTCACAGGCAACCGGCAGGAGGAGCACGGTTTTATGCCAGATAAGGGTGGCGTGAAACGGGCATTTGAACCCAAGGGTTTGATGGTTATTTACGCCTTCCTTCGTCATCCGCAACTCGTCAATGCGCCTTATCGCGAGATAGCGGAGAGGGCTGGGGTGGCGGTCGGCACTGTAGGTTGGGTTTTGAACGGTCTCAAGGCCGCGGAATTCATTCGTGATAAAGGCGGCAAGAAAAAGCGTCGCCTTGTCCGCTACCGTAAGCTGTTAGACCGCTGGGTGGAGGCCTGGCCCGAGAAACTCAAGCCGAAGCTACTTGTGGGTGAGTTCATCGCGGATGATCCGTACTGGTGGAAAGACGTCGACATTACTGCATACGATGGTCATTGGGGCGGAGAAACCGCGGCAGCCAAATATACAAATTACCTCAAGCCAACGGTGGCGACGGTTTACCTGCCTGAACATGCCCGCACCCGACTGCTTCGCGATGCCCGACTTCGAAAAGCGATTGAATGGACCGGAGATGATGCGGGTACAGTGCTTATTTATCGACCATTTTGGCAGGTGCAACTTGATGAACTCGATACCGAATTGAGGAAAGGATTGGTCCACCCAATTTTGGTTTATGCCGATCTGGTGGCAACGGGTGACCCTAGAAATTTAGAAGTGGCACGGAGAATCTATGACGAGC
Source organism: Gammaproteobacteria bacterium (assembly GCA_036986275.1). Classification (GTDB taxonomy): domain Bacteria; phylum Pseudomonadota; class Gammaproteobacteria; order Acidiferrobacterales; family SZUA-150; genus BTRG01. Next base: position 16,107 of record BTRG01000002.1, read on the forward strand.
ACATTGCTCAATATTGCAGGGAAGATTAATCCGCAAACTGTCGCACTATTCGAAACAGTCAGCCGTGCAATTGCTGATATGGATATGCCCTATTCAGTACGACAGGAATCAACAGTTACTAACTGCCTTCATGGCCGGTTTTAACCAACAATAAGGTAAAGCGTTTTATATATGCGGGCAGTTGTTATCCCTTTTTCAAGGCGCGGGCGATCTCGCGTTCGGTTTCACGTTTCTTGATGCTGGCGCGTTTGTCGTGCGACTGCTTGCCGCGGGCCAGACCAATCTCCAGTTTGGCGCGGCCATGTTTCCAGTACATCGACAACGGCGCCAGTGTGTAGCCCTTGCGGTCAACAGCGCCTATGAGTTTGTCGATTTCGCGCGCATGCAATAAAAGTTTGCGCGGTCGATCCGGGTGGGGATGGATGTGAGTGGAGGCCGTTGCCAGCGGTGCAATGTGCACACCCAGCAGCCAGGCCTCGCCTTTTTCCACGCGCACATAGCCCTCCGTCAGTTGCACCCGCCCGGCCCGCAGGCTCTTGACCTCCCAGCCTTCCAGCGCCAGGCCGGCCTCGAAGCGATCTTCGATGAAATAGTCGTGCCGGGCCTTTTTGTTCTGGGCTATGGTGTTACTAGGCGCCTTGGGTTTTTTCTTACTCATTTTCTGATGGACGGTTCGTGCCCATAATTCGGAACCCGTTAGAATGCGCGCATTATAGGGTATTCGTGACAGAAAGTTTTAAGGGATTTTGACGGCATGGCGGCAAATAAAAAAACACGAAAAAAACCGGCGCCGGAGCGATGGTCTTCTGAATGGATATTTGTGCTCGCCGCAAGCGGTGTGGCCATAGGCCTGCATAATGTCTGGCAGTTTGCCTTCACCGTAGGCGAATTTGGTGGTGGTGCCTTCCTGTTGGTGTATGTGGGCTTTTTGTTGTTGCTTGGTTTGCCCTTATTGATGTCAGAAATCATGGTTGGACGCCTGGGTCGGGGCTCGCCTATCCACAGCATCAAGGCCCTGGTGGACAGGACGGACAGTGACCCGAACTGGCATTTATTGGGCTCCCTCAAGACCTTTACCGGTCTACTTGTGTTGTCATACTTGAGTGTGATCGCCGGCTGGACGTTGGCCTATGTGTTGCGCGCCGCGTCGGGGATGTTTGGCGGCTTAACGGCTGATGGTGTCAACGGATTGTTTGCGGCTTTTGCCAGTGATCCCGAGAAACAAATTTTCTGGCACAGCCTGTTCATGATGATGACCATGGTGGTGGTGGCGCGAGGCGTCCGACGTGGATTTGAGCCCGTGGTGCGCAAACTGGTACCGGTGCTGTTTGTCCTGTTGTCGATCCTGTTGCTGTATGCCTCAACCACGGCAGGGATAGGCAGGGCCTTGAGTCAGGTGTTTGCTATAGATTTTAGCAGTTTGGGGTTCAAGGGTATCTTGAGCGCCATGGCCCATGCCTTTTTTACCCTGGGCCTGGGGTTTGGCGCCATGATGATGTATGGCGCTTATTTGCCAGAAGAGGCCTCAATTACTCGCGCGTCCCTGGCGATTATTGCCCTCGATACCCTGGCCGGCTTAATGGCCGCCATCGTGGTGACGGCGATTCTGATTTCGGGGGATCAGCTTGCTGTCTCGGGTCCAATATTGGTGTTCCAGGCCTTACCGCTGGCGCTGGATGTCTTGCCACATAGCGAGCTGGTGGCCACTTTACTCTTTTTATTCCTCGGTATCGCCGCCTGGCTGACGGCCATTGCCCTGGTGGAGCCGGCCATGGCCTGGTTAACGGTGGCGCATAAAATGACACGCTTCCAGGCATCCATCTGGTGCGGCTTATCCGCCTGGGCCCTGGGTATCGTGACCATCTTGTCCTTTAACTACTGGGCCTTTGATTTTGAATTCTTTGGTATCAAGAAACATCTGGGTTTCTTTGATATGCTGCAGATCGTCACCTCAAACTTTCTGCTGCCTTTGGCGGGATTGCTGGTGGCATTGTTTGCCGGCTGGTCGCTGGAACGCGGCATTACAGGCGAGACTCTTAACATCAAATCACCCTATCTTTATAATACCTGGTTGTGGTTGGTACGAATTATTGTGCCGGCGTTGTTGGTAATTATTGCGATCAGTGTTTCCCGTTTATTTTAATGACAACTGTTCATAAGTCTGCATTAGTGCCTTACAGTGCGGAGAAAATGTATGCCCTGGTATCGGATATCGATGCCTACCCGGAGTTTCTGTCCTGGTGCGGGGGTACACGCATTCATACCCATGAGGATAATGTTGTTGTCGCTTCCATTGATATCGCTTACAGCGGTATACACAAATCGTTTACCACGCGGAACGAACTGGACCCCGGCAAGGCCATGGTCATGCATCTGCGGAATGGACCCTTCAAGCGTCTCGAAGGCGTGTGGCGTTTTGATGCCCTCGACGAAAATGCCTGCAAGGTGTCGTTGCACCTGGAGTTTGAATTTTCCAATGCCCTGTTGCGCCTGACTCTGGGCCCGGTATTTGAGTCCATCGCCAATCATTTGATTGATCAGTTTCAGCAACGCGCCGAAGCGTTATATGGTTAAGTGGTAAGCATGAACGTAGAAGTTGTGTTTGCCAGTGAGCACGATCAGGCGATTGTGCCTGTCTCGCTGGCCAAGGGCAGTACCCTGGAAGATGCCATTCGGCATTCAGGTATACTGCGGCAATTTCCGGAGATTGATCTTAAAAAGTGTGCTGTAGGGATATTCAGCAAACGCGCCGCCCTGACAGATGTTGTCAGGGAGGGGGACCGTATTGAGATATACCGTCGCCTGCGGATTGACCCCAAAGAGGCGCGACGTCATCGCGCCAGGCTGAAGTCTTCTTAACCCTGTCGCGATTTATTCCGGTGATGTGGCGGGGCTTCCGGGTTTGGCCTTGTTTGTGTCTGAGGCGCCACTGCGATCATAGACCCTGGGTTCGATGCGCAAGGCATTGCTATCATCTTTCTCAGGTTCAGGGTGGGTTTCCATGCGCACGAGTTTTGCTGACTCGAAGAACAACGTCAGCCTGCGCTGCTCATAGTCGCTGGCGCCGTCTTTGATCAAGGCGAAGTAATAGTCCCACCGTTGCTGATGAAACGGATCGGTGACCAGCGGTGACCCGAGCACGAAACGTACTTGTCTTGGGGTCATGCCGGGCTTGAGCTTGTCCACCATGTCCTGAGTAATGACATTGCCCTGCTGGACATCCGGGACATACAGCAACCACTGGCAACCATTCAGGAATACACTTAATAGTACAAGGGGTAAGGCGAGACGCCACATTTTGCTAATCCGGGATCACCTGTTTAAACTGGGCCGGCATCATAACCCAGCCCCGGGAGGGATGGTAGCGCATCGCCGCTGCATCAGATTCCAGGTATATGAGTGATATTGATTTAAAAAAAGCCGGCCTCAAAGCGACCCTGCCACGTCTGAAGATTCTGAATATTCTTGAATCTGCGGAAACCGATCACATGTCCGCCGAAGATGTGTACAAGCATTTGCTGGAGGCGGGAGAAGAAGTGGGTTTGGCCACGGTTTATCGGGTGTTGACGCAGTTTGAGAATGCAGGCCTTTTGTTGCGTCATAAGTTTGAAGGGGATCGTGCGGTCTATGAACTCAATCAGGGGGGTCACCACGATCACATGGTATGTGTAGAGTGCGGGCGTGTGTTTGAGTTTGTAGATAATGCTATTGAAGAAAGACAGCAGCAGGTGGCCAAGGCCGCGGGTTTTGTGACCGAGGATCACACTTTATATATGTATGGTGTGTGTGAAGGCATGAAAAAGGACGGCGTCTGTTCCAAGCGCGACTAGTACTCCGTCAAGTTAGTATTGATGGGTTCAGAGCTAGTGTATTCTCCCTGGGGAGGGTATCGTAAAAGTGGGTTGTGCGTAGGTTGGTGCTGAGGTACGAAGCCCAACATAAATGATTGACTAAACGCACATGTTGGGCTTCGTACCTCAGCACCAACCTACAAAAGACTTTTACAATACCCATAGGAAGGAGCCGATCATTACCCATCAAAGCAACCTTGTTGGAGTACTAGCCGGTTAGTCGCGGGCTTAGCTACCGGTGCGACCGAGATCCCGTAGCACGGCAATTTCATCGCAGTTGTCGTATTTATAACACTTGATACAAATGCCCCAGACCTTTTCCGGCAGCGTGTCTTTAGGCACGGTTTTGAAGTCGAGCTTGTGAAAGAAGTCAGGCACATAGGTCAGAGCCATTAACTGTTTCAGGCCCAGCAGTCGAGCCTCCTCAATAATGCCTTCGACCAGTTTGCGTCCCAGCCCCAGTTTATTGAATTGAGAGTCCACTACCAGGCTGCGTACCTCGGCCAGGGTCTCGGTAAAGATTTCCAGTGCGCCGCAGGCCACGATTTTATTCTGATGTTCAGCAACAAAGAAGTCACGTAAGTGGCGGTAGATTTCATTCATGGGGCGCGGCAACAAATTGCCCATCTCGGCATAGCCTTCAATAAGATGGTGTATCGCGGCGACATCATAAATGGTAGCCGGTCGCACAATCGCATCAATAGAAGGTTGTACGGCCGATGAGTCCTGATGGGTGTCAGGCAGTGGCACGGCTAAGCATGTCCTCTGCATGATCCAGTGTTTGTTGACTGATTTCTATCCCACCCAACATGCGCGCCACTTCGGCAATGCGTTGGACCTCATCCAGTTCCTTGATCTGGGTAGAGGTGTCATCGTTCTCCGTCTGTTTGCTCACTTGCAGATGTTGCTGTCCCTGGGCGGCCACCTGCGGCAGGTGCGTGATGCATAACACCTGTCGGTTAGCACCCAGGGCGCGTAATTGTTTGCCTACGACTTCGGCAATGCGACCGCCAATACCGACATCCACTTCATCGAAGATCAGGGTGGGGATGCGCCCCAGACCGGCAATGACAACCTGCAACGCCAGGCTGATACGTGAGAGTTCGCCACCGGAGGCGACCTTGCTCAGGGGTCTGCTGTCCTGCCCCGGGTTGGCGCTGACCAGGAATTCAATACGATCACGACCATATGCAGTGATCTCGTCTTTATCCAGATCCGTGCAGCCCACCTCGAAATGTCCACCTTCCATGCCCAGTTCCTGCATCCTTTCAGTGATTTCCTGGCCCAGTTTTATGGCAGCGTGTCGGCGTTTGCTGGAGATGATCGAAGCCAGCGCGCCATATACTTCCCGTGCCTGTGTCAAGGCCGATTCCAGCCCGGCAAGATTATTATCTGCATCATTAAGATCGGCCAGTTCCTGTGACAGGCGCCCAAAGACATCGGGCAGTTCCGCGGCCTTAACCTGATGTTTGCGTGACAGGTCGTGTATGAATGCCAGTCTTTCGTTCAGCCATTGCAGGCGTTGCGGGTCCAGTTCCAGACTGTTCAGGTATTGATGCAATTGGGATGCTGCTTCGTCGATTTGAATGATAGCTTCATTGAGTAGCGTGGTGCTGTCATCCAGGCGCGCATCATGCTCGCCCAGTTGTTCCAGTTGCTGCGTGGTGCGCGCCAATAATTGACTGAGCGCATGTTCGTCGTCATCGTAGAGGGTGTGCACCGCGGCTTGTACACCTTCGAGCAAGCTGGCGCCATGGCTGAGACGATGGTGCTCGTTTTCCAGTTCCGGTACCTCTTCCTTGCTTAACGACAGGGTCTCCAGTTCCCTGCATTGGTATCGCAGGACCTCAAGTCGCGCTTCCCTGTTCTGTGCCTGATTCTTGAGCTGAGCCAATCGGGTCTGCAGTTCACGAAGTTCTTTAAAGTGGTTTCCCAGTTCAGATACCTCCTTGCCAATACCGGTATAGTCATCCAGTATTTGTCGCTGGGCCGTGCGTTTAAGCAGGGACTGGTGTTCGTGTTGACCATGAACATCCACCAGTAATTGCCCCAGTTCCTTTACCGATTGCACCGGTACGGGCCGACTATTGATAAAGGCCTTGGAAGGCTTGTCACGCTGTATGACGCGTCGTAACAGACATTCGCCATCATCGAATAAGTCGTGTTTTTTCAGCCATAGTGCGGCATCGCTGTCAGGTGTCAGCTCAAAGGCGGCAATGACTTCGGCATGGGCTGCGCCCTGCCTGATGGCGTTGCTGTCGGCGCGCTCCCCCAATGCCAGCGCCAGTGCATCTATCAATATGGATTTACCGGCACCGGTTTCACCCGTCATGACACTGAGCCCGGATGACAGTCCCAGGTCTAACTGCTGCACGATAGCAAAGTCCCTTATATAAAAATGATTCAGCATGTCTAGAGTTTCTCGCCCCAATGCAGTTTGGCGCGCAACACTTCATAGTGATTTCGACGTGTGGGGTGGATTAGCTTCACTGTGTGTTCCAGTCGGCGTACAAATATGTGATCCTGATCCTGTAATGAAAAACCGGCCTGACCGTCTAACGTTAAAAAGACACGCTGGCCCACCAGTTCCATAATCACAATTTCAACGATACTGTCACTGCTGACCACCAGCGGTCTGTCACTAAAGGTATGTGGACAAATGGGCACGATGGCCATGGCCTCGAGTGTAGGGTGCAGTATGGGGCCTCCGGCAGACATGGCATAGGCCGTAGAGCCCGTCGGTGTGGCCACAATGATGCCGTCGGCACGCAAGCTGTGTACAAACTCGCCATCGAGATACATTTCAAATTCGATCAGACGCGCCAATTCGCCCTTGGTAATGACGGCATCATTGAATGCCTTGGCGCTGTGGGCGATTTTGCCGGCACGCATGACCTCGGTGCTCAGCAGGAAGCGCTCTTCAGTTTCGTAATCCCCTTCCAGGATTCTTTCGACTTCCTGCATCATGGCTTCGGGAGGGATATCGGTAAGAAAGCCCAGGCGCCCCTTGTTTACACCCACAATCAGGACATCATGCTCGGCAAGATGGCATGAAACATTCAGCATGGTGCCGTCACCGCCCATGACGATGGCGAGATCGATGTGGCCACCGATTTTCTCGCGTGGCAAGGTGGTGACGGAGGGCAGGCCCCTCACCCCATCGGCGGCCGTGTCTTCCAGTACGACGCTGATCTGCCTGTTCAACAGATACTCCGCCAGTTGCAACAGCATTTTGCTGGAGTCCTGGTCACCATATTTGCCGATGAGGCCTACACGTTTAATCGATTTTGCCATGCTGAGAGATTTGTTAGTTCGTGAGCTAAAGCTAACACGGGTCTCCCCTGCGTGGTATCCCCGAGTATCGACAGGGACGTAGACAGCGTGTTCGACCTTGCATGCCAGGGGGTTGGGCCTTGGTTGACACTTTGTGATCGGATTGCTAGCTTCATTGGCACTCGTATTTTATGAGTGCCAAGCCGCGGAGAGCCTCAATCCACATGCCCACCCTGGATCAACGATCTGAAATTCTGTTGCGTACTCTGATTGAGCGCTATATCACTGATGGCGCGCCGGTAGGGTCGCGTACCCTGGCCAGGCATTCCGGGCTGGAGGTCAGTCCCGCCACCATACGTAATGTCATGGCCGATCTTGAGGACATGGGGCTGATTATTTCCCCTCACACATCGGCGGGACGGGTGCCTACCCAGATGGGCTATCGGGTCTTTGTTGACTCGTTAATCCAGGTGCAACCATTGAATCAGGGCACCATGATGAAGCTTGAAGGTGAATTGGTGGAGGTCCAGAACCGCCCCCAGGCGATAGAGGCCGCCAGCGGATTATTGTCAGAGCTGACCCGGTTGGCCGCGGTAGTGTCCGTACCTGGCAGCACACCCGGCTCGGGTTTCAGGCAGATTGAGTTTGTCGGTCTGAACAATAACCGGGTGCTGGTGATTCTGGTGACGGGGGATGGCGAGGTGCAAAACCGTATCATATACACCGAGCGGGTTTATTCCGATGCTGAGCTGGTGCAGGCCGCCAATCATTTTAATGAGGCCTATACAGGTCAGAGTCTGGGCGGTGTAAAGGAAAAGTTGCTCCGGGAAATAGAGCAAGACAGTGAACGTATGCAACAGACCATGCGTACGGCGGTGGAAATGGCGCAGAAGCTGTTTGCCGCCGGTGACGACGACAAGGAGACCCTGGTAGTGCGCGGTGAGTCCAATCTCATGGATATTCCCGATTTGGGAGATATGCATACTTTGAGAAAGCTGTTTGATGCCTTTGGCGCCAAGCGCGATTTGTTGCATTTGCTCGATGAAAGCATGCGCGGCCCAGGGGTGAAGATATTCATTGGTAATGAATCGGGCTATGAGGCCCTGGAAGAGTGCAGCGTGGTGGTGGCGCCTTACAAGGTTGACGAAGAAACGATAGGTATGTTGGGTGTGGTGGGTCCGACACGCATGTCATACGAGCGCGTCATCCCGATTGTTGATATTACCGCCAAATTGCTGGGCAATGCCTTGACCCTGAGTGACTAAACACCCTTGAAATCCTGTATGCATGGCCCCATCTCGGTGGCCGGGATGGCCGACAGCCAGAGACACATGAACACAAAAGACTTTCGGAGAATTTCAGTCCATGAGCAAGAAAAACCCTGACGCCTACACAGAAACCGAGACACAGGGTGCTGAAGAGGCGGAAACAAGCGTCGAATCTGAAGCATCGGTTGAATTGGAAGCCGAGAAATCCTGGCGGCAAGGCCTGCCGGCGCCGACCCTGGAGGCCTTTGAGACCGAGCTGGAAGAGGCCTATGCCGAAGCTGCTGACAACAAGGATATGTACCTGCGCGCCATGGCCGAAACCGATAATATCCGCCGCCGTACCGAGACTGATATCGCCAACGCCCACAAATATGCCATAGACAAGTTTGCCGCCGAGATCCTGACGGTGCGTGACAGTCTGGAGCTGGCCCGGGCAGCGGAGGTACAGGCCGATAATGAGAGAGCCCTGGAGAAAATGCATGAAGGGTTGGATATGACCTTGCAACAACTGGATAGCGTGTTTGAGAAGTTCAATTTGCGGATTATCGACCCTGAGGGCGAGCAGTTTGATCCTGAGCAACACCAGGCCATCAGCATGGTGGAATCCGATGAGGTGGAGCCCAACCATATCCTGACCGTGGTGCAAAAGGGCTGTTGGTTAAACGAGCGTCTGCTGCGGCCGGCCATGGTGGTGGTGGCCAAGGCCTGAGACGTTATATCAATAAGTTAGCGTTCATTAACGCTTGATAAGTCAGGGATCAGGCCCCACAAAATGACATAGAGCCTGAACAGCTATGAACAGATTTCAGAATTAGGTATTTGAGGACAAAAAAATGGGAAAAATTATCGGTATTGACCTGGGTACAACCAACTCCTGTGTTGCGGTGATGGAAGGTGGCAAGACCCGCGTAATCGAAAATAGCGAGGGTGATCGCACCACGCCCTCCGTTGTTGCCTTTACTGACGACGACGAAGTACTGGTAGGTCAGGCCGCCAAGCGTCAGGCCGTTACCAATCCGCATAACACCGTATTCGCCTCCAAGCGTCTAATAGGCAGAAAGTTTGCTGAAGACGTGGTGCAGCGCGATGTAAAGCTGATGCCTTACAAGATTGTGAAGGCCAATAATGGTGATGCCTGGGTCGAGGTCAATGACAAACAGATGGCGCCGCCCGAAATCTCGGCCCGAGTGCTGCAGAAAATGAAGAAGACCGCGGAAGACTACCTCGGTGAGGAAGTGACCGAAGCAGTGGTTACCGTGCCGGCCTACTTTAATGATTCCCAGCGCCAGGCCACCAAGGATGCCGGCAAGATTGCCGGTCTCGACGTCAAGCGGATTATCAATGAGCCTACGGCCGCTGCCCTGGCCTTTGGCCTGGACAAGAAAGAAGGTGATCGCACGATCGCGGTCTATGACCTCGGTGGCGGTACTTTCGATGTCTCTGTGATCGAGATCGCCGAAATTGATGGCGAGCACCAGTTTGAAGTGTTGTCTACCAATGGCGATACCTTTCTTGGTGGTGAAGATTTTGACTTGCGCCTGATTGACTACCTGGCCGACGAGTTCAAGAAAGATAACAACATGGATCTGCACAACGATCCGGTGGCCTTGCAGCGCCTGAAGGAAGCCGCTGAAAAGGCCAAGATCGAACTTTCTTCCAGTCAGCAGACTGATGTCAACCTGCCTTATGTGACAGCCGATGCCACGGGGCCCAAGCATCTGAACGTGAAGATCACCCGTGCCAAACTGGAATCACTGGTCGAAGACCTGGTCGCACGCACCATCGAGCCTTGCAAGGTGGCATTGAAAGATGCCGGTCTGGCGGCGGCTGATATCGATGATGTGATACTGGTGGGCGGTCAGTCCCGTATGCCCAAGGTGCAGACAGCGGTAAAGGATTTCTTTGGCAAAGAGCCACGCAAAGACGTGAATCCCGATGAAGCCGTTGCTGTTGGCGCTGCTGTGCAGGCCGGTGTGCTGGGCGGGGATGTTAAAGACGTACTGCTGTTAGACGTGACGCCCCTGTCTCTGGGTATAGAAACCCTGGGTGGCGTCATGACCAAGTTGATACCGAAGAACACAACGATCCCGACCAAGGCATCGCAGGTATTTTCGACGGCCGAAGACAACCAGACCGCGGTGACCGTGCATGTCTTGCAGGGTGAGCGCGAGATGTCAGCAGGCAATAAGTCCCTGGGCCGTTTTGACCTGTCTGATATTCCACCGGCACCACGCGGCATGCCACAGGTTGAAGTAACGTTTGACATAGATGCCAACGGCATCATGCATGTGTCGGCCAAAGACAAGGCGACAGGTAAAGAGAACAAGATTGTGATCAAGTCCAGTTCCGGTCTGTCTGAGGAAGAAATCGAACGCATGGTGAGCGATGCCGAGGCCCATGCCGAGGAAGATCGCAAGGCGCGTGAGTTGATTGATGTGCGCAACCAGGCCGACAGCATGTTGCACAGCGTCAAGAAATCCGTGGAAGAGCTGGGCGACAAGCTGGATGCCGCCGAGAAGGAAAAAATCGAGACGGCAAGCAAGGAGCTTGAAACGGCAATGGAAGGTGACGATAAAGACGACATCGAAGCCAAGACCAAGACGCTCGCCGAGGCCAGCGCCAAGCTCGCCGAGCAAATGTATGCTCAGTCTGGTGAAGCTGCTTCCGCTGCCGCGGGCGCCCAGGCTGGCGCTGATGCCGATGCCGATGCCCCCAAGGACGACAATGTTGTGGATGCCGAGTTCGAGGAAGTCAAAGACGACAAGAACACATAAAACGGCAGCGATTGATTGTATAATCTAATCGCAATACCGGGCGCAGCGAAGGGATGATGAATATCTGTCGCTGTGCCCTTGTTTTATTACAGATACTTTGACCATGTAAATCTGATACGAGTTACAGATAGCCATGCCCAAGAAAGATTATTATGACGTTCTCGGTGTAGAGAAAAATGTCTCGGAGGCCGAACTGAAAAAGGCCTATAGACGTTTGGCGATGAAATTTCACCCTGATCGTAATGAGGGCGATGCCAATGCCGAGAAGCGCTTCAAGGAAGCCAAGGAGGCCTATGAGATTCTGAATGATCCTCAGAAGCGCGCGGCCTATGATCAGTTTGGCCATGCGGGAGTAGACCCCGGCATGAGAGCTGGAGCCGGGGCCGGCGATTTTCACGGCGGCGCCGGTGGTTTTGGCGATATCTTTGGTGATGTTTTTGGCGATATCTTTGGTGGTGGACGGGGCGGAGGTTCGCGCGCCTATCGTGGCGCCGATCTACGTTACAGCTTGGAGCTGAGCCTGGAAAATGCTGTCAAGGGCGCGGAGGTCAAGATACGTGTCCCGACCCAGGTCAACTGTGAAACCTGCAAGGGGTCAGGCGCCAAGCCCGGATCCTCACCGACAACGTGTCAGACCTGCGGAGGCCATGGTCAGGTGCGCATGCAGCAGGGGTTTTTTTCCGTCCAGCAAACCTGTCCCAATTGTCAGGGTAGTGGCAAGACGATTACCGATCCCTGTAGTGCATGTCATGGTCAGGGCCGTGTAAAACATACCAAGACCTTGTCTGTAAAAGTTCCGGCTGGAGTGGATGAAGGCGATCAAATCCGTCTGGGTAATGAAGGCGAGGCCGGGGAGAATGGTGGTCCCGCGGGGGATTTATATGTGCAAATCCGTTTAAAACCACATGCAATCTTTCAGCGCGACGGGGATGACCTCTATTGTGATATGCCGGTCAGCTTTGCGACGGCAACACTGGGCGGTGAGTTGGAAATTCCGACGCTGGACAGTCGCGCCAATTTAAAGATACCCGCAGGTACCCAGAGCGAGAAGCTCTTTCGTTTGCGTGGCAAAGGTGTACGCAATGTACGCAGCGGTCATGTAGGTGATTTGTATTGCAAGCTCAGCGTAGAAACCCCCGTGAATCTGACCGCTAAACAAAAGGAATTACTAAGAGAGTTGGATGAGCTTACGCGTGAAGGTGGTGCCAGGCACCATCCACGCGAGCAATCCTGGACCGATAAACTAAAAGGATTCTTTGGTTAGTTTTCCATTTTAATGGCTAGTCTCCAGCTGGGGTAACGCTGAATTCCAGTACACGTTCCAGTGTTGTCAGTGATTCCGCCAGCTTCTGATAATTATTCTTGTCTCGCGTTCGTATAGACATGCGGTGTTCAAAGTACTTTCCTTCCTCTCCCAGATTATAGCTGGGGTTGGCGACCGTAAAGTCGTGGCTATGTATGATGTCACACAGCTCATCTTGTGAGAGCACATCCTTACGTAGACTACGCACTGTCAGTCGACCATAGTGCAGGGTTGGCATCCATGTCTCAACCCAGCGGAACAGGGATAAGGTGCCCAGGGTCAGCAACGTGGCCACGGTGGCCGCAAAGTAGAATCCCACACCTATGAGTATTCCGATTGAAGCCGTGATCCAGATAGAGGCCGCCGTGGTCAACCCGCGTACGGTCAGGCCTTCTTTCATAATGACGCCGGCTCCCAGAAAGCCGATGCCGGTCATAATGCCCTGGCCCATGCGTGTCGGGTCTATGCGCATTGTTTCTATCGGGATGTTGGGCAGTAGCTGGATTTGGTAAACCGTTAGCAGCATCAGCAGTGCCGAAGAAATGCAGACCAGTGTGTGTGTACGAAAGCCGGCGGGGCGGCCGTTATACGTGCGTTCCAGACCTATCAGTCCACCTGCCAGCAAGGCAGAGAAGAGGTGGGTCAGGACATTGGGGTAGATGGTTTCCATTGATTCGGAGCAGCATCCTTAATTCTCGGAAATTTATTATAACGGGTTGGGATTGATCTGGCTTGTGGGTGCATGAATTATTCTATTTAATGAAGCGGTATATAAATTTTATCGGACCGTAGCACCCAACCGGGAAATCCATTATCGTTATATGTTGATGATGGTCAACAAGCATCAAGAAACGATAGCAATACAAATTGTATCCATAGGGCTGGGTAGTTATGACGAAAATAGCGATTACGGGCGCCGCCGGGCGCATGGGCAAGGCCTTGGTCGAAGCGTGTATCGCAGCAAAGGGGTTGGTCCTGACCGCTGCCGTGGAGCATGCCGGCCACCCTGCTCTGGGTGTGGATGCGGCGACCTCGGCTGGCCTTGAAAAAATCGGTGTCCCCATTAAACAAAACCTACATGGGGCAGACTATGATGTGGTGATTGATTTTACCCGTCCGGACGTGACGCTGGATTATCTGGCCATTGTCCGTGAGGAAGGCCGCAAGATGGTGATCGGGACCACAGGTTTTGATGATATGGGTAAGCAGCGGATTACCGAGGCCGCCGAAGAAATTGCCATTATATTCGCCCCCAATATGAGCGTGGGCGTGAATCTGTGTCTTCGTTTACTGGAGCTGGCGGCGCGAGTGGTGGGTGAGGAATCGGATATAGAAGTGGTGGAGGCACATCATAGGCATAAGGTTGATGCGCCTTCTGGCACTGCCTTGCGTATGGGTGAAGTCGTGGCCCGGACTCTGGGGCGCGATCTCAAGGATTGCGCCATCTACGGCCGCAAGGGGATTACCGATGTTCGAGATGATAAGACCATAGGTTTTTCCACCATTCGGGCCGGGGATATTGTCGGTGAGCATACGGTGATGTTTGCCGGCATGGGTGAGCGTGTGGAAATTACACACAAGGCCTCCAGTCGCATGACCTTTGCTGGTGGCGCCATGCGTGCTGCCCGTTGGCTGGTCGATCATGACAAGGGTTTATTTGATATGCAGGATGTCCTGGGGCTGCGTTGATTTTGACTCACCCCTGACGTAACATTCCGTCCAGTCGATCAGGTGCTCAGGCACCGTTTCAGACTCCAGAATTTCTTGTAAAACGGGAGAAGCCGAGGCCGCCTCTCCCGTTTTTGTGTGTCGTTTATTTTCCTGGACAGGAGACCGCGTGCCCCAACCTGCCTTGCTCGCTCTGGAAGATGGATCAGTATTCCAGGGTATTTCTATTGGCAGGGCAGGACAGAGCGTAGGCGAGGTGGTGTTCAACACGGCCATGACGGGTTACCAGGAAATCCTCAGCGATCCTTCCTATGCCCGCCAGATTATCACCCTCACTTACCCTCATATTGGTAATACCGGTACCAATGCCGAAGACATGGAGTCGGGCAAGGTCCATGCCGCCGGTCTGGTTATCCGTGATCTGCCACGGGTGACGAGTAACTTCCGCTGCCAGCAATCATTGCAAGAATTTTTAGTAAAACACGGGGTGGTTGCCATCGCTGAGATTGATACCCGCCGGTTGACACGGGTGTTGCGTGAGAAGGGTTCGCAGCGGGGTTGCCTGCTGGCCGCCGCCAAGGGGGAGCGTCTCAATAAGAAAGAGGCTATAGCGGCGGCCAGGGGTTTTGCCGGGTTAGAGGGCATGGACTTGGCAAAATCAGTGACCACCAAAAAGACCTATGAGTGGAATCTGGGTGAGTGGGCCCTGGGGCGGGGTTACATAGAGGCGGGGGAAGCGCATTTCCATATTGCGGCTTACGATTTCGGTGTCAAGCACAACATTCTGCGCATGCTGGCGCAACGGGGTTGTCGTGTCACCGTAGTGCCGGCCAAAACACCGGCGGAAGATATACTTAATATGAAGGTCGATGGCGTCTTCCTGTCCAATGGTCCCGGTGATCCCGAACCGTGTGACTATGCCATAGAGGCCATACGTATATTGGTAGACAAAGGCCTGCCAACATTTGGCATATGTTTGGGTCATCAGCTATTGGCGCTGGCTTCCGGCGCCAGTACATCGAAGATGAAATTTGGTCATCACGGCGCCAATCATCCGGTAAAAGATTTAAGGACCGGGCAGGTTATGATTACCAGTCAGAACCATGGTTTTGCGGTGGCGGAAGAGGCGCTGTCCTCATCGCTGGAAGTGACGCATCGCTCCCTGTTTGATCAGAGCATACAGGGCATACGTCGCACCGACAGGCCGGCCTTTTCATTTCAGGGTCATCCCGAGGCCAGTCCGGGACCGCACGATGTGGCGTCGCTGTTTGATCACTTCGTTGATCTAATGGCAGACAATGCCTAACGAGTATCGGCATCATGCCAAAACGCACTGACCTTGAAAGTATATTAATCATAGGCGCCGGCCCTATTGTGATTGGTCAGGCCTGTGAGTTTGATTATTCAGGCGCCCAGGCCTGCAAGGCGTTGCGTGAAGAGGGTTACCGCGTTGTCCTGGTGAATTCCAATCCGGCCACGATTATGACGGATCCGGATTCTGCCGATGCAACCTATATCGAACCCATACACTGGCGGAATGTTGCCAGGATTATCGAAAAGGAAAGGCCCAACGCCATCTTGCCAACCATGGGCGGGCAAACGGCCCTGAATTGCACGCTGGACCTGGAACGCGAAGGCATATTGAAAAAATTTACGGTGCAAATGATAGGCGCCACCAAGGAGGCGATCGACAAGGCCGAAGATAGAGAGCAGTTTCGTGTCGCCATGGATGCCATTGGCCTGGAGACGGCCCGCGGTGCGATAGCGCATAGCCTTGAAGAGGCGCACCAGGTACAGGCCGCCATAGGCTTCCCTGTCATTATACGGCCCTCGTTTACCATGGGTGGCAGTGGTGGTGGTGTGGCCTATAACCGGGAGGAGTTCATAGATATATGTGAGCGCGGTCTTGATGCCTCACCTACGCGCGAATTGCTGATCGAAGAATCCATACTCGGTTGGAAAGAGTACGAAATGGAAGTGGTGAGGGATAGGGCGGATAATTGCATCATTATTTGTTCCATTGAGAATCTTGATCCCATGGGCGTACATACCGGTGATTCGATTACCGTAGCGCCCGCACAAACACTAACAGATAAAGAATACCAGATTATGCGTAATGCCAGCCTGGCGGTCTTGCGCGAGATCGGCGTGGATACCGGTGGCTCCAATGTGCAGTTTGCCATCAACCCTGAAGATGGGCGCATGATTATTATCGAGATGAACCCGCGCGTCTCCCGTTCGTCTGCGCTGGCGTCCAAGGCCACTGGTTTTCCCATCGCCAAGGTTGCCGCCAAGTTGGCCGTGGGCTATACGTTGGACGAACTGCAAAATGATATTACCGGTGGTGTAACGCCGGCATCCTTCGAGCCGTCGATTGACTACGTTGTAACAAAGGTACCGCGTTTTACGTTTGAGAAATTTCCAAATGCCGACGCCACACTGACCACGCAAATGAAATCGGTGGGCGAGGCCATGGCTATAGGCCGTACGTTTCAGGAATCCCTGCAGAAGGCATTACGCAGTCTGGAGATCGGTGTTTATGGACTGGAGCCCAAGCTGGGTGACGATCTGGGCAAGGCTGAAGCAAGGGAGAAACTCAAGAACAAGTTGATTACCCCAACCGCCGATCGTCTATGGTATGTCGGCGATGCCTTTCGTTATGGCATGAAGGTGGATGAAGTCTTTGCGCTAACAGCAATCGATCCCTGGTTTCTTGATCAAATACAGGAGTTGATCAAGATGGAAAAGAGTATTGCCCGTTATCACGGTAAAAAACCGGGCGAGAAAAAAGTATGGCAATGGAAACGAGCCGGGTTCTCCGATCGTCGCATCGCCGACTTGATGGGTCTTAAGGAAGATCGTTTCAGAAAACTGCGCCATCAGCTGAATGTAAGGCCGGTTTATAAACGAGTCGACTCCTGTGCCGCCGAATTTGCTTCCAGCACGGCCTATATGTATTCGACTTACGAAGAAGAATGTGAGGCGCAACCCGAGGCGCGTGACAAGATTATGGTATTGGGCGGTGGGCCCAATCGTATTGGCCAGGGTATAGAGTTTGACTATTGCTGCGTGCATGCGGCCTTTGCCCTGCGCGAGGATGGCTATCAAACCATCATGGTCAACTGTAATCCGGAAACAGTATCTACTGACTACGACACCTCCGATCGTTTGTATTTTGAGCCGCTAACACTGGAAGACGTACTGGAGATTGTGCATGTTGAGCAACCCAAGGGCGTGATTGTCCAGTACGGCGGGCAGACACCATTGAAGCTCTCTCGTGGGCTTGAAGCGGCAGGAGCACCCATCATCGGTACTTCTCCCGATTCGATTGATCTGGCCGAAGACCGTGAGCGTTTTCAGCGGTTATTGAAGCGTTTGAAATTAAGACAACCGCCCAATGCTACGGCGAAGGACCAGAAGTCAGCCATACGCAAGGCCAAGAAAATCGGTTATCCGCTGGTAGTGCGACCTTCCTACGTGCTGGGTGGGCGCGCGATGGAGATCGTACATAGCGTGGATGATCTGGATACCTATATGCGTATCGCGGTGCAGGTCTCTGAAGACTCGCCGGTCTTGTTGGACAAGTTCCTGAACGATGCGATAGAAGTGGATGTGGATGCAATCAGTGATGGCAAGGATGTGGTCATAGGCGGTATCATGCAACATATCGAAGAGGCTGGTGTGCATTCCGGTGACTCTGCCTGTTCCTTGCCGCCGTTCAGTCTTACACAGAAAATTCAGAATAATCTTAGAGAACAGACCCGGCAACTGGCCAAGGGGCTCAAAGTGGTAGGATTGATGAATATCCAGTTTGCCATCAAGGGTAACGATATCTATGTGCTCGAGGTTAATCCGCGCGCATCCCGCACCGTGCCTTTTGTTTCCAAGGCTACGGGCAGGGCCCTGGCCAAGGTGGCCGCACGTTGCATGGCAGGGCAAACGCTGGCAGATCAGGGAATAACTAAAGAAGTGATACCCGGATACTATTCTGTAAAAGAAGCTGTTTTTCCCTTTATCAAGTTCCCGGGTGTGGATACCATGTTAGGACCGGAAATGAAGTCTACCGGCGAGGTAATGGGTATAGGCAAGACCTTTGGCGAGGCCTTCTTTAAGTCCCAGCTTGCTGCCGGTGCGTCGATTCCTCGCAAGGGTAAACTCTTTATTACCTTACGTGATGCGGATCAGAGTGCTGCCGTGGAGGTGGCGCGTGATTTTTCCGACCATGGTTATGAGTTGCTCGCGACGCGGGGCACGGCAGCTATACTGGAGGCAGCAGGCCTGGAAGTGCGTGCGGTAAACAAGGTCTCTCAAGGACGTCCCCATGTTGTAGATATGGTGATGAATAATGAGATTGATATTATCTTGAATACGGTCTCGGACAAGCAGAGCCTGGAAGATGCCTCCATGATACGCCGTGTCGGCCTATTACATAAGGTTACATATTACACCACGCTGGCTGCCGCACGCGCGGCCAGTGAGGCCTTGCTTCAGCAACAGGAACAAGTCAGCAGTGTCAGTTGTCTGCAAACCTTGCACGAGGAGATAAGCTGATGGACAAAGTACCCATGACAGTCAAAGGCGAAGTCGCCTTGAAGGAAGAGCTGTATAAGCTGAAGATGGTCGAGCGCCCACGAATTATTCAGGCCATTGCCGAAGCCCGTGCCCATGGCGATTTGTCCGAAAATGCAGAATACCATGCTGCCCGCGAACAACAGAGTTTTGCCGAAGGCCGTATTGCCGAGATCGAGAGCAAGCTCTCTATGGCACAGGTCATTGACCCCACCAGGGTAAATGCCGAAGGCAGAATCGTATTTGGCGCGACACTGAACTTGTTGAATATTGATACCGATGATGAAGTCACCTATCAGATTGTCGGCGATGATGAGGCCGATATTCAGGCCGGCAAGATTTCAGTCAATTCACCCATTGCCCGCGCCCTGATTGGTAAAGAGGAAGGCGAGGAAGTCGACATCCAGGTTCCGGAAGGCATCAAGCATTACGAGGTCCTGGAGGTTCGTTATGTGTGACTCGTACCGATCTGCATCCCAACGATTGCTGTAACCCCATGTCTATCTGGCTCTTTCTGGAACGCAGTGTCCTGGCCCTGTGGGGTGTCCGGCTATATCGTGGCGCCGTTATTATTCCACATGCTGGACGATCGCATGTTGGCTGGACAGATTGCGGGTCAGGTCTTTAGCTGGATAAGTCGATTGGGGTTAGTGTGTGGCGCCATATTGCTCGGTCTGTTTTATATGCGTACCCAGGCAGACATGTTGCGTTCCTGGCGGTTGTAGGTGTTGCTGTCCATGTTGGCGATAGTCCTGGTTGGCCAGTATGGCCTTGCGCCTGCGATGAGAGAGCTCAAACAAGCCGCTGGCGGCGCATTGGTGGAAGGCATGGCGGAGTCGCCGTTTCGCGCAACTGCATGGGATTTCCAGCGTACTTTTCCTGATAAATAGTCTATCGGGTTTGTTGTTGGTGGCATATGGCGTTGTCGTGCGCCAAAGTTAAACAGTCCTGACACGCAGCCATCATTATTTCTTTCCATCGGGTAACCGCGGCATAATCCTGGAGGTTTCGTTGGCTCGAAAAAAAACCATGACTCGACCTATGGTTTGCACCCACTCCGCCGAGGTGGCACTGTGGATAGCATCATGTAACAGCTGTTTTTCTTCGCTGGAACTTGCCGGGATGCGAATCTTGATGAGTTCATGGACAGCTAGCGTCTGCTCGAGCTCGGCCACCACGCGCTCCGTCAGGCCGGCACTGCCTATCATAACCACGGGTTGTTTGTGATGCGCCAATCCGCGCAGAAATTGTCGTTGTTTGCTGGTCAGGGCCATGCCTGTGCTCGTTCGAATAGGAGGGGCGATCATGCCGCGTCTGCCTCCGCCAATGCAAGGCGAACTCCGGCATGACTTCCCTGAATCGGCGAAAAAAGACCCGTGCCTGGATGAAGCAGCATGTGAATGACGAATATGTTCAACGGGCCCAGAAGGAGGGATATCGTTCACGTGCGGTATACAAACTCAAGGAAATCAACGAGAAGGATAAATTAATCCGACCGGGATTGCGGGTAGTGGATTTGGGGGCTGCACCTGGGGGCTGGTCACAATACGTTCGTCAGCGCATGGGCAGCAGCAAAGGGGCGGTGCTGGCGCTGGATATTCTGTTTATGGAACCGCTGCAGGGTGTGGAGTTTATGCAGGGGGATTTCACCGAGCAGGCGGTGCTGGACAGGGCCCTGGAATCCCTGGGCGGCGCACCGGTGGATCTTGTAATCTCGGACATGGCCCCCAATATCAGTGGTATCGCGGTGTCTGATCAAGCGCGGGCAGTCTATCTGGCGGAACTGGCCCTGGAGTTTGCCAGGCAGGTGTTGAAGCCAGGCGGCCATTTATTATTGAAAACCTTTCAGGGCGAGGGGTTTCCAGAGCTCAGAAAAGCCATGCAGGGTCGATTCAAAAGCCTGATCAGTCGTAAACCCAAGGCGTCGCGTGCCCGCAGCAGGGAGATTTACCTGCTCGGAAAGGTGTTTTTATCGGATCAATGAAATCAAGCCGAACAGGACTTGTGCCGCTATACTTGATCATAGGACAATTCACTGCCAGCGCTGAATGCTGGTGTAACGGAACGCAGCTTGAGGTAACGCCCGTTGAATAATCTGACTAAGAATTTACTGTTGTGGCTGGTTATTGCCGTTGTCTTGATGTCGGTCTTTAATAACTTCGGGGCGCGCCGGCAACCCGCGAATATTATTGATTATTCGCAATTCATATCCCAGGTAAGGCAGGGCAAGGTCGATAAGGTCACCATACAGGGTAATAATATATACGGTGTTAGCAACAATAACGAAGAGTTCCGCACCTACAGTCCCGAGAGCGATAACCGCTCCCTGGTGGGCGAGTTGCTGGAAAATGGTGTTTCTATAGATGCCAAGCCATTGGAAGAACAATCGCTGTTATTGACTATCTTTATCAACTGGTTCCCATTGTTGCTGTTGATCGGTGTCTGGGTTTTCTTTATGCGCCAGATGCAAGGTGGGGCCGGGGGTCGCGGGGCCATGAGTTTTGGCAAGTCCAAGGCGCGCATGCTGTCCGAGGATCAAAACAAGATCACCTTTGAAGATGTGGCCGGCGTGGAAGAGGCCAAGGAAGAGGTGGGTGAGCTCGTTGAATTCCTGAGCGATCCTTCCAAGTTCCAGAAGCTGGGTGGCCGTATCCCCAAGGGCGTGATGTTGACCGGTAAACCGGGCACCGGCAAGACGCTGTTGGCCAGGGCCATCGCCGGTGAAGCCAAAGTACCGTTCTTTTCTATCTCCGGCTCTGATTTTGTAGAGATGTTTGTGGGTGTCGGCGCCTCTCGAGTACGCGACATGTTCGATCAGGCCAAGAAGCACGCGCCCTGCATTATCTTCATTGACGAAATCGATGCCGTAGGTCGTCAGCGTGGCGCCGGGCTGGGTGGCGGCCATGACGAGCGTGAACAGACCTTGAACCAGTTGCTGGTAGAGATGGATGGTTTTGAAGGCACAGAGGGTGTCATCGTAATGGCCGCGACCAACCGTCCAGATGTACTGGACCCTGCCTTGTTGCGCCCGGGTCGCTTTGATCGCCAGGTCTATGTCCCACTGCCGGATATTCGCGGCCGTGAACAGATTCTTAAAGTGCATATGCGCAAGGTACCGATATCGGATGATGTGAAGACCAGCATCCTGGCCCGCGGTACACCGGGTTTCTCCGGCGCCGATCTTGCCAACCTCGTGAACGAGGCGGCCTTGTTTGCCGCTCGCGCCAATAAACGCATGGTGGATATGGATGACTTCGAAAAGGCCAAGGACAAGGTGGTCATGGGCGCCGAGCGTCGTTCTATCGTCATGCCTGAAAAGGAGCGCATGAACACGGCCTATCATGAATCGGGCCATGCCGTGGTGGCCAAGTCCCTGCCGAATACGGATCCGGTACATAAGGTGACAATCATTCCGCGTGGCAGTGCCTTGGGTGTGACCATGCAGCTGCCAGAAGAAGATCGTTATAGCCATGACAAGGAATCGCTGCTGTCGACGATTGCCGTGTTGATGGGCGGACGTATCGCCGAAGAGGTGTTCATGGACCAGATGACCACGGGCGCTTCCAATGACTTTGAGCGTGCTACCGACCTGGCACGCAACATGGTCGTGCGTTGGGGTATGAGTGAGGCCCTCGGTACACGGGTATATGGTGAGAATGAGAGTGAGGTCTTCCTCGGTCGGGATGTCACCACGCACAAGAATCTCAGTGACTCTACGGCCGAGCTGGTGGACACGGAGATTCGTCGTATTATCGATGAGCAATATGAACGTGCGCGCAAGATTATTGAAGGCAAGCGTGACAAGGTCGAGAACATGACCAAAGCGCTGCTGGAATGGGAGACGATAGACTCGGATCAACTCGATGACATCATGGCCGGCAAGACGCCGCGCCCCCCGGAAGATACCAATGGTGGTTCAGGTTCGGGAAAGCCAGCACCCAAGGCAAAGCCGAAAAAGGATGTAAAGCCCAATCTGGATACGCCGGCCGGAGAGCATTAACGCCCTATGACAGTGCTGGATTGTGGTGGACGACCACTGGAACTGGGTCGTACCGCCATCATGGGCGTACTGAATATCACCCCCGATTCCTTCTCGGACGGGGGTCTTTTTTTTACGGCCGATCAGGCCGTGGCCCAGGCCAGAAAAATGGTCACGGAAGGTGCTGATATCATTGATATTGGCGGCGAGTCCACGCGGCCGGGGGCCTGGGCCATCTCGGTGCAACAAGAACTGGACAGGGTGATACCGGTTATTGAGGCCCTGAGAGCCGAGAGTGATATCCCTGTATCCATCGATACTTCCAAGGCCGAGGTCATGGCGGCGGCGGTATCGGCCGGGGCCGGCCTGATCAATGATGTCTGTGCATTACAAGGGGCAGGCGCGCTGGAGGCCGCGGTCAACGCCGGGGTGCCTGTCTGTCTCATGCATATGCAGGGTGAACCCCGCACCATGCAGGCCGACCCCCAGTATGAAGATATCGTGGCCGCAGTGAGTGACTTTCTACAGCAGCGCCGCCAGGCCTGCATCGGGGCCGGCATCCCGGCTGATCATATTCTACTGGATCCGGGATTCGGTTTTGGCAAGGCGGCAGAACATAATCTAGAATTACTGAGCCGGCTCAATAAACTCGTTGTATTGGGCAGTCCGGTGCTGGTAGGGCTGTCTCGCAAGTCCATGATAGGCAGCCTGCTTGAATTGCCCGTAGAGCAGCGACTGTATGCTAGTGTTGCCCTGGCCTTATTTGCTGTCAGCCAGGGTGCGCGCATAGTGCGTGTCCATGATGTGGCCGCAACACATCAGGCGGTACGTATGTGGGAAAGCATACAAACCCATGAGGCATGAATAAATGGTGAAAAAATGAGCAGAAAATTTTTTGGCACTGACGGTGTGCGGGGTCGTGTAGGTGAAGACCCTATTACACCGGAACGCATGCTAAAGCTGGGATGGGCAGCGGGTCGGATTCTGGCTCAGGATGGTGATGGTGGCGGCAAGGTCCTGATCGGAAAGGACACGCGTATTTCCGGTTACTTGCTGGAGTCGGCACTGGAGTCCGGGTTATCGGCCGCCGGCGTGGATGTGCGTCTGTTAGGCCCTATGCCGACGCCAGGTATTGCTTACCTGGCGCGTACTGCGCGTGCACGAGCTGGTATCGTCATTAGTGCTTCGCACAATCCTTACGAAGATAATGGCATCAAATTCTTTTCCTCGCAGGGCACCAAGCTGGCGGACGAAGTTGAGCAGGCCATTGAAGCGATCATGGAAGAACCCATGGTGACGGTTCCTTCGGCCAGGCTGGGCAATGCCAAGCGCTATCCCGATGCCGCCGGCCGTTATGTTGAATTTTGCAAAGGCACACTGCCGAACCGTATGGGTCTGGAGGGGCTGAAGATAGCCGTCGACTGTGCCAATGGTGCGGCATATCTGGTGGGCTATCATGTTTTCCATGAGTTGGGTGCTGACGTGATTGCGGTGGCGAACGAACCGGATGGTTTTAATATCAATAAGGAATGTGGTTCGACCCATCCCGCATTGCTGCAACAAGTCGTGAAAAGTACGGGCGCCGATGTGGGTGTGGCTCTGGATGGGGACGGCGATCGCCTCATCATGGTTGATGCCGCTGGTGACATCGTCGATGGCGATCAATTGTTATACATTATGAGTCAGGCACGCAAACAGAGTGGCACGCTTAATGGTGGCCTGGTGGGTACGTTGATGACCAATCTGGGCCTGGAGCAGGCCTGTTGCGCCGCCGGCATACCCTTTGCCCGTGCGGACGTAGGTGATCGTTATGTCATGAATATACTCAAACAGCAGGCGTGGGAGCTGGGTGGCGAATCCTCAGGTCATATCATTTGCCTCGATAAGCATACTACGGGCGACGGGATTATTGCCGCCCTGGAAATCCTGGCAGTCATGCTGCGTAGCGGGAAATCCCTGGCTGAGCTCAAGGCCGGTATGGAAGTGTTACCACAGAACATGGTCAACGTGAGTATCCCGCGTGAGGTGCATACGGCCAGGCTGTTTAATGTCAATGACTCAGTCGCTGTAAAAGAAGCTGTCCAGGCGGTTGAAAGTGAGTTGGCGGAAAATGGCCGTGTACTGCTACGCGCTTCCGGTACAGAGCCCGTTATCCGGGTGATGGTGGAGGGCAACAATATGGATCAGATCGAGCGCCTGAGCCAGGATCTTGCCAAGGTGGTAGAGCAGGCCGCCGCTGAAGTGGCCTAGGTCAATAGTGATGACAGGCGAGAATAAATGATACTGAAGATATCGAAATGCTGAGTGCCGGACGGTATTGGGACAAGTCAATATGTGGAATTCATACAGCGGTAGAACCTCTACTGGTATTACGACCGGTAGCTTGACTATGTCTGGCAAGAATTTTGTGAATAAAGTGATGTTGGCAGTGTGCCTGACAGCGCCCTTGTTTGTATTGCCTGATATTGTAAAGGCAACGCAGGGTGAGCGCGGCAAGGAGCTGTTCAGACAGCATTGCGCCGCCTGTCACGGCTCCAATGGCGGTGGTGGGGTCGGTGTTCCGTTATCACTTCCCTCCTTTATTGACACTGTAGATGATGATTACCTGGTCAAGACCATACGCCATGGCAGGCCAGGCCGTGTCATGCCTGCTTTTCATCATCTTGATGAACGCGAGCTGAAGGCACTGATAGCTTTTATTAGGCAGTGGACGGGCGTGCAACCGGAGCCCTACAGCCAAGAGCGGATCAGTGGAGATCCGATTAAAGGGAAGAAGATCTTTCAACGCCAATGCGCGGTATGTCATGGAGAAAATGGTGAGGGCGGCAAGGGAACTGGCGTCACATTTTCACGGCCACGGCATTTACCGATCCTTGCGTCTGCCCTGAACAACGCAGGTTTTCTTGCCTCGGCATCAGATCATTTGATACATACTACGATAACGAAGGGTCGCAAGAGCACACCCATGCCTTCAGCCGAGACACTTAACCTGAGTGAGCAGAATGTAAATGATTTGGTGGCTTATATACGCAGCTGGGAGATGCAGTTAAAGCCAGTCAGGACAAAAACCAGTAAAGAGCCAGCTTACCTTATTAAAGACTCCCCCTACGATCTCCAGACCACGATCGAAAACGTGAAGAATGCGGTTGCGGGCGCCAACCTCAAGTTAATTCGTGTCCAGGAACTGGATAAAGGCCTGGTACCGAAAGGACAGGAAAACAAGAAACAAATTATTATTTATTCCTGTGGCTTCAGTTTTTTGTATGAGGCGCTAAAAGTTGATCCGCGGGTCGGACTCTTTTTGCCATGCCGTATCACGGTAGTCGAACATAAAGGCAAGGTAAAGATCATGGCGATCAACACCAAGCATCTGGCTACACGATTCAATAACGAGGAACTGGATCGATTATGTGCCCAGATGTATGAGAGCTATGTGGATATCCTCGACGAGGCCACGCTATGAGAATTTTGTTCTTCATGCGCCGCCTGGGTTTGTTATTGCTCATACTGTCGGCTGTCCAGCCTGTACTTGCGGACCATCTGCTGATGGTACGAATCGAAAAAGAATTTCCCGAAACTATGAATCTGTTGCAAGACAGTATTATCGACCATGGTTATACGGTCTCGCGAGTACAACGTGTTGATATTGGCCTGAGTAAGACCGGGCACCGGACGGCCGAATATCGACTGGTATTCTTTGGCAAGGCCGGGGAGATAACCAGGCTTTCCCGGTCGACGCCTGAGCTTATTCCCTTCCTGCCGCTGAAAATAGTGATCTTTGCCGAGGGCGAGGAAACCCTGTTATTGGCCAACGACCCGTTGACATTAAAGACCTCATACCCGGACACGTCTTTACATCAATACTTTAAAGCCTGGCGAGACGATATCCACAGCATTATGGAGTCGGTTTATCAACAGGCCCTGGATTGACCGGCTTCAGGCAGACCCTGCGGGCAAGTGCCTGATAACCGCGTGAGTTCGTAAATTCAAAGTATAAGTCATTGTTTAGAATAGAAAACTGCCAGACTTAAACCCCTGCTGCTATTTGCTTTATCGCGCCGCGCTCGGTAAGATGCCGCCCGTTTTTCTATTGCATAACAAGATCTTGGGAGACCCCTCATGCGCCGACCGTTGGTGGCAGGTAACTGGAAAATGAATGGCAGCCAGGCTGATTCAGCCGCACTGCTGGATGGTATCCTTGCAGGAATTGGGGAGGTGTCCAATGCCGAAGTGGCGGTATGTCCACCATTTATTTTGATCCCTACTGTCGCTGATAAGCTGGCGGGGACGCCGGTCGCCTTGGGAGGACAAAACCTCCACTACCATGTTTCAGGCGCTTACACGGGCGAGGTTTCGGCTCCGATGCTGCGAGATTTTGGTTGCACCTACGTTATTGTCGGTCATTCCGAACGTCGCACCTATTTTCAGGAAGCCGACGAGATTGTCGCCCGCAAGTTTGGGGCCGCTCTGGAATTTGGACTCATTCCTATTCTTTGTGTCGGTGAGACGCTGGAGGAGCGCGAAGAGGGGAAGACCGAGGATGTGGTGGAAGCACAATTGGATGAAGTCCTGGATAGCCATGGTGTGGGTTCATTTAAAAGTGCGGTGATTGCCTACGAGCCTATATGGGCCATCGGCACCGGCAAAACGGCCAGCCCCGAGCAGGCCCAGGAAGTACACGCCTTTATTCGTGGCAAGCTGGCCGGTCTGGACGCTGGGGTTGCCGCCCAGGTGCGTATTCTTTATGGCGGCAGCATGAAACCGGATAACGCCCAGGTGCTTATTTCCCAGGCGGATATCGATGGTGGTCTGATTGGTGGCGCCTCCTTGAAGGCGGAAGACTTTCTGGCCATTGCCAAGGCAGCGAACTAGGCGTTTATTATGAAAGAAACAATATTGATTGTTCATGTTCTGACCGCCGTTGCCCTGGTGGCACTGGTGCTGCTACAGCATGGCAAGGGCGCGGATGCCGGTGCGGCCTTTGGTGGTGGCGGTTCCCAATCGGTGTTTGGCAGCAGTGGTTCGGGCAGTTTTCTGACCCGATTGACAGCCGCGCTGGCGACCATTTTCTTTGCCACCAGCCTTTCCCTGGCCTATTTCCTGTCACCCAAGGTGTTGACGAGCAGCGTCGTCGATAGGCCTGCCGCTGAGGCCGAGAAAGAGGTGCCTGCCAAGGCTGAAAAGGCGGGAGCACCTAAACCACCGGCGGTAGACAGCAAGCCTGCCGAACCGGATGTTCCCGAGGTGCCGAACTAGGTTCAGACAGGCTGTAACAGATTCCGCGGGCCGGCATTCGCTGGCCCGTTGCGCATAGACAAGCCGAAGTGGTGGAACTGGTAGACACGCCATCTTGAGGGGGTGGTGGTGAAAGCCGTGCGGGTTCGAGTCCCGCCTTCGGCACCAAACTGATGGATAGGGGTTTTTTATACCCTCAATAATCCATTGTAAGTTACTGAAAATATTGAGTTTACAAGAATAAAGCGAACTTGACGGCCTCAGGGGGAGCGCCTAGACTGGCCGGGCTTCGAGTGCCGGGCAACCGGTCGCCATGACACGGGGACTATTAATAAGAATGCTGGAAAACTATCTACCCGTATTAATTTTCATCACTGTAGGCATTCTGGTGGGCATCATACCCATGATAATGGGCTGGGCCATGGGCCCAAGACGGCCAGACAGTGAGAAGAATTCACCCTACGAATGCGGTTTTGAGGCCTTCGAAGACTCCCGTACGAAATTCGATGTGCGCTATTATCTTGTCGCCATTCTGTTCATTATTTTTGACCTTGAAATCGCGTTTCTCTTTCCCTGGGCTGTGGTGCTGGAGGAGATAGGCATGTTTGGTTTTCTGGCCATGATGCTATTCCTTGGCATTCTTGTGATTGGTTTTATTTATGAATGGAAAAAGGGCGCCCTGGAATGGGAATAGAAGGCATTCTGGAAAAAGGCGTCATCACAACGACTGTTGATAAGGCCATCAATGCCGTGCGCACCGGTTCCATGTGGCCCATGACCTTTGGTCTGGCCTGTTGTGCGGTAGAAATGATGCACGCGGGGGCATCCCGTTATGACATTGATCGCTTTGGTATGCTATTCCGCCCCAGCCCACGGCAATCAGACTTGATGATTGTTGCCGGTACCCTGATCAATAAAATGGCCCCGGCCCTGCGCAAGGTCTATGACCAGATGGCGGAGCCCCGTTGGGTGATTTCCATGGGTTCCTGCGCCAATGGTGGCGGCTATTATCACTACTCCTATTCGGTCGTGCGTGGCTGCGACCGCATTGTACCCGTGGATGTTTACGTCCCCGGCTGCCCACCGACTGCTGAAGCCTTGCTCTATGGCATCTTGCAGTTGCATAGCAAAATCAAACGCACCAACACCATTGCCAGGTAATCTGTTCTTATGAGTTCAAGCATACAGGCTATGGCAGAGTACGCTCAGGAGAAACTGGGCAGTAGTATAGTCGCCGCTGATAGCGGCGGCGATATGCTCTTGCTTGAAATCAAACGTGAGGATTTTCTCAAGGCTTGTACGACTCTGAGAGATGACGAGCGTTTTATTTTTGATCAGCTGACTGACTTGTGCGGTGTGGATTACCTGACTTACGGCCAGGAATCCGAGGCCGGTGCGCGTCAGGGTCCACGTTATGCCGTGGTCTATCATCTATTGTCTATCAAGCATAACCGTCGCATTCGTCTGCGTGTATACTTGGAGGACGATTTCCCGCGCGTGGATTCCGTTACCGAACTCTGGGCCTCGGCCAATTGGTATGAGCGTGAGGCCTTCGATATGTTTGGTATTGCCTTTGATGGCCACCCTGATTTGCGTCGCATTCTCACGGATTACGGCTTTATCGGCCACCCCTTTCGTAAAGACTTTCCTGTCGTGGGTCATGTGGAAATGCGTTACGACCCGGAGAAACAGCGCGTGGTGTATGAGCCTGTTTCGATTGAGCCACGAGAAGTGGTCCCGCGTGTAATACGTGAGGAGGGCTACGGTGGCTGAGATTCGTAACTACACCATGAACTTTGGCCCGCAACATCCCGCGGCTCATGGTGTGCTGCGTCTGGTATTGGAAATGGATGGCGAGGTCATTGAACGCGCTGATCCACATATCGGCCTGCTGCATCGTGGTACCGAGAAGCTGGCTGAGCAGAGGATGTTTAATCAAAATATAGGCTATATGGACAGGCTGGACTATGTCTCCATGATGTCCAATGAGCATGCCTATGTCATGGCCTTGGAGAATCTTCTGGGCATAGATATACCGATACGGGCACAGTATATCCGCGTCCTGTTTGACGAGATTACCCGCGTTCTGAATCACCTGATGTGGTTGGGCACTCATGGCCTGGACATCGGAGCCATGACCATGTTCCTGTATTGTTTCCGCGAACGAGAAGACCTGTTTGATTGCTATGAAGCGGTCTCCGGCGCTCGTATGCATGCATCCTATTATCGTGTGGGTGGAGTTTATCGTGACCTGCCTGACAGTATGCCACAACATAAAACCTCCAAGTGGCATAACAAGAAAGATGTGGAGCGCCTGAACAGCAATCGCCAGGGTTCCTTGCTGGATTTCATCTGGGACTTTAGCGAGCGCTTCCCTGGGCATGTCGATGAATATGAAACTCTGCTTACTGACAACCGCATCTGGAAACAGCGTACCGTGGGAATTGGTGTGGTATCGGCAGAGCGCGCCAGGCAGCTTGGCTTCAGTGGCGCCATGTTGCGTGGTTCAGGTATAGCCTGGGATCTGCGAAAGAAGCAACCTTATGAAGTCTATGATCACCTGGATTTTGATATTCCCATTGGCACCAATGGCGATTGTTATGACCGTTACCTGGTGCGCGTGGAAGAGATGCGTCAGTCCAACCGCATTATTCGCCAGTGTGTGAAGTGGCTGCGTGACAACCCAGGTCCTGTGATTGCCGGCAACCATAAGGTGACAGCACCCAGCCGTGAAGCCATGAAGAGCGATATGGAATCTTTGATACACCACTTCAAGTTATGTACAGAAGGCTATTGTGTACCAGAGGGTGAGGCCTATGCCGCGGTCGAGCACCCCAAGGGTGAGTTTGGTGTCTATGTCATTTCGGATGGCGCCAATAAACCGTATCGGATGAAGCTGCGCGCTCCGGGTTTTGCGCACCTGTCCGCTATGGACGAGATGACGCGCGGGCATATGCTGGCTGATGTGGTGGCGATTATTGGTTCACAAGACGTGGTGTTCGGCGAGATAGATCGATGAGCATGACGCAATCCAGGAGCCTTATTGATTTGATTGCCGAGATTTCGCGTAAGGAAATCGATACCTGGATAGCCAAGTATCCGGATGATAGTAAACGCAGTGCCGTCATGGCCGCGTTGCGGATTGTGCAAGACCAGAATGGGGGCTGGCTGACGACCGAATTGATGGATGCCGTGGCCGAATACCTGGAGATGCCTCCCATTGCCGTCTATGAAGTGGGCACTTTTTATTCCATGTATGAACACAAACCCGTGGGCAAATACAAGATCTGTGTTTGTACCAATATTTCCTGCATGTTGTCTGGTTCGGACGAAGTCGTCGGTCATTTAAAAAACAAACTGGGCATAGGCTTCGGTGACGTGACGGCCGACGGAAAATTCAGCCTTAAGGAAGTGGAGTGCCTGGGGGCCTGTGTGGGCGCACCCATGCTACAAATTGGTGAGCAGTATTACGAGCACCTGACGCCTGAAAAGATTGACCGGATACTGGACGGGCTGGAGTAGGCGCGTGGCGAACAAAGTTTGTTTCAACGGCATTGACCGGCCCAATTCCTGGACCCTGGACGCCTATCGCAAGCAAGGTGGCTACGAGGTCTTGACCCGGATATTCAAGAAAAAGACGCCGGCGGAAGATATCATTGAAGAACTGAAGACGTCCGTGTTGCGCGGGCGTGGCGGCGCCGGTTTTCCCACCGGTCTCAAGTGGAGCTTTATGCCGCGCCAGGCGCCGGGTCAGAAATATATCATTTGTAATTCCGATGAAGGCGAGCCCGGTACCTGCAAGGATAGAGATATCCTGCGATACAATCCCCATGCCCTGATCGAAGGCATGATCATCGCCGGTTACTGTATCGGCGCGACCGCAGGATATAACTATATTCGTGGTGAATTTTGGGAGCCCTATGAGCGCTTTGAAGCGGCCCTGGAAGAGGCCTATAAAGCCGGTCTACTCGGCAAGAATATTCAGGGCTCCGGCGTTGACTTCGATCTCTACACGCATCTGGGCGCTGGCGCTTATATCTGCGGTGAAGAAACTGCATTGCTGGAATCTATAGAAGGCAAGAAAGGCCAGCCCCGCTACAAGCCCCCCTTTCCGGCCAACTACGGTCTGTTTGGCCGGCCCACCACAATTAATAATACCGAAACCCTGGCCTCTGTGCCTATGATCCTCAAGAAAGGCGGGCAATGGTTTCTGCAGCTGGGCAAGCCCAATAACGGTGGTGTCAAACTGTTTTCAGTATCCGGTCATGTCAATAACCCGGGTAATTTTGAGATACCCATGGGGACGTCTTTTGCCGATTTGCTGGAGATGGCCGGGGGCGTTCGTAATGGCAATCGTCTCAAGGCTGTCATCCCCGGTGGTTCGTCTGCTCCAGTGATACCGGGCATACAAATGATGGACCTGACCATGGATTATGATTCCATTGCCGGTGCCGGCTCCATGCTGGGTTCGGGTGCCGTGGTGGTCATGGATGAGAGCGTATGCATGGTCAATATACTTACACGCATCAGCCATTTTTATTATGAAGAGTCCTGTGGTCAGTGCACGCCTTGTCGCGAAGGGACAGGCTGGATGGCGCGCATCATACATCGAATTGAGCATGGAAGGGGACGGCCGCAAGACCTGGATCTGCTCGATGATGTGGCTGCCAAGATACAGGGTCGTACGATTTGCGCGCTGGGCGATGCCGCGGCCATGCCGGTTGCGGGCTTTCTAAAGCATTACCGCAGTGAATTTGAATACCATATTGAACATGGCAATTGTATGCCTGGAACCTCCAGTCATAGAACAAATGTATAGCGAGTGCAGTGAATGAGTGCTAAACCGGAAACCGGCCCAGAAATGGTGACGATAGAGATCGACGGCCAGTCGATTGAAGCGCCTGTGGGTTCCATGTTGATACAAGCGGCCGACGCAGCCGGTATCACCATTCCCCGGTTTTGTTATCATAAGAAGTTATCCATCGCCGCCAGTTGTCGTATGTGCCTGGTGGACATTGAAAAGGCGCCCAAGCCCATGCCTGCCTGCGCCACACCTGTTACCGATGGCATGAAAGTGCACACGCAATCGGCGGCTACCAAGCTGGCGCAAAAGAGTGTGATGGAGTTTTTACTGATTAACCATCCGTTGGATTGTCCTATTTGTGATCAGGGGGGTGAATGCAGGCTGCAAGACCAGGCTGTGGGTTATGGCAGTGATGTCTCGCGCTATTCGGAAGCCAAGCGCATCGTAAAAGACAAGAACCTGGGTCCTTTGATTTCAACAGATATGACGCGCTGCATACATTGCACTCGTTGTGTACGTTTCGGTCAGGAAGTCGCAGGCGTGATGGAATTGGGGGCAACCGGTCGTGGCGAGCACATGAGCATAGGCACGCTGATAGAGAAGAGTATAGATTCCGAACTCTCCGGTAACGTGATCGACCTGTGCCCGGTGGGTGCATTGACTTCCAAGCCCTTTCGTTACTCGGCGCGTCCCTGGGAGCTATCCAAACACGACGGCATCAGTCCGCATGATTCCGTGGCATCCAGCCTTACAGTGCATACTCGCGGTGGACGTGTGATGCGTGTAGTGCCCAAAGAGAACGAAGCCGTTAACGAGACCTGGATATCGGACAGAGACCGTTTTAGTTATGAAGGGCTTTATGTTGAAGATCGCCTGCAGACGCCTTTGATTAAAATCAATGGTGATTGGCAGGAGACTGACTGGAACGGCGCCTTACAGTTTGCGGCGAGGGGCTTGCGCAAAGTTATAGACAAACATGGAGCCGGGCAAGTAGGCGCCCTGGCTGCTCCAGGCTCAACACTGGAAGAATTTTACCTGTTACAAAAGCTGATGCGTGCCGCCGGTTCAAATAATGTTGATCACCGTGTACGCCAGATCGATTTCACGGATGACCATGCCATGCCCCTGTATCCGGGCCTGGGTCAACGACTCAGTCATCTGCAATCATTGAATACCGTATTGTTGATTGGTTCCAATGTGCGCAAGGACCAGCCTTTGCTCGGTTTGCGTTTGCGCAAAATGCAACAGGCCGGCGGCCAGCTCATGGTTATTAATCCCGTGGATTACGTTTTTACCCATGCGCTGGCGAACAAGACTATCGCTTCACCTCAAGGCATGTTGCAAGCCCTGGCTGGTGTCGTAAAGGCCCTGGTAAAGACCAAGAGGGCGTCGCTTGCGAAAGAGGTCAAGACACTGCTATCTAGTATTGTTGCCCCGAGCAGTACGGACAGCGCCATGGCAAAGGCCTTATTGACCGCCAGCAAGGCCAGTGTATTACTGGGCGATTATTCATTTGCTCATCCTCAATCAGCTCAATTACGGTTATTGGCACAGATTACCGCCGACTTAAGTGGTGCCAGCCTGGGTTTCTTGCCGGCAGCCAACAGTGCCGCCGCCTGGGTGGCCGGATGTCTGCCGCACAGAACCGCAAAAGACGGGGCTGTGGCGCAGGCCGGGCGCGATGCCTTTGCCATGATCAAGGAACCACTTAAGGCCTACATTACGATGGGCCTGGAACCCGATCTGGATTGTCTGGACGGTGGTCGCACCCATACCGCCATGGCCTTATCCGAGTTTGTGATCATGATGACGGCCTATAAGCCACGCCTGGGCCAGGACCATGCCGATGTCCTGTTGCCTATGTCTGCCTTTACCGAGACGGCCGGCACCATGGTCAACTGTGAAGGCCGGCCACAGGTATTCCAGGGTGCGGTTGCCCCTTATGGCGATGCCCGGCCGGCCTGGAAGATACTGCGTGTACTCGGCAATATGATGGAACTGGAGGGTTTTGACTACGACTCTATTGAAGATGTGCGTAATGAGTTGGCGCTGGATGCCTTGCCCGTGGAAATCAAGCTCAAAGAGATGGTCCATCCGCCACAACTGGGTGCCAAGGCACTTGATCTAGTGCGCATAACCGAGACGCCTATTTATGCCGTTGATGCCCTGGTGCGTCGTGCTGTTAGCTTGCAGGCTACAGCCGATAATCCTGGTGCAGCGGCTCGTATTAACGAAAAGCAGGCTACAACACTGGGTGTGACTGAGGGCGATAAGGTGCGCTTGCGCATGCTGGAAGGGGATGCCGAGGTCCAGGTGGTGATTGATGAACGTGTGCCGGATGGTTGCGTGTTATCACACGCGGGATTTGTAGAGACCGCGGCACTGGGCGCCAGTGGCCAGGTGACGGTGACGAAGGTCTGATTATGTTTGAATTGCTACAGCCTTATTTAACCTTTCTGCCTGTCTGGGGACAGAGCGTGCTGGTTAATTTCATATTGGTGGTGCTGATATTAGTGCCATTGATGGTTTGTGTGGCCTATCTGACTTTCGCTGAACGTAAATTGATTGGCTATATGCAGGCACGAGTTGGCCCCAACCGTGTGGGTCCTCGCGGCTGGTTGCAGCCTATAGTGGATGGCATCAAGCTGATGTTGAAAGAAATCATCATCCCTGCACGTGCCAACAAGTATCTGTTTGTTATCGCGCCGATTT
The DNA here is from genome assembly GCA_036986275.1 of Gammaproteobacteria bacterium. Lineage (GTDB taxonomy): Bacteria > Pseudomonadota > Gammaproteobacteria > Acidiferrobacterales > SZUA-150 > BTRG01. Next base: position 51,543 of record BTRG01000002.1, read on the forward strand.
TGTCTATCGCTCCGGCCCTGGCGGCCTGGGCCGTGATTCCGTTTAATGACACCTGGATTTTATCTGAGTTAAATGCCGGCCTGCTGTATGTGCTGGCCCTGACATCTGTTGGTGTCTACGGTGTGATCGTCGCCGGCTGGGCTTCTAACTCTAAATATGCCTTTCTGGGCTCCATGCGTTCAGCGGCTCAAATCGTGTCCTATGAAATAGCCATGGGTTTTGCCTTGGTAACAGTATTAATGGCTGCCGGCAGTCTGAACCTGCAAGAGATCGTGCTGGCGCAGTCGGGTGATTTTCGTGATTGGTATATCTGGCCGTTGCTACCGATGTTTATGGTCTACTTTATCTCCGGTGTGGCCGAGACCAATCGCGCACCCTTTGATGTGGCTGAAGGTGAATCTGAAATTGTTGCCGGCTTCCATGTCGAATATTCAGGCATGGCCTTCGCGGTTTTCTTTCTGGCTGAATACGCCAATATGATTCTGATTGCTTCATTGACAGCCGTTATGTTTCTCGGTGGCTGGCAGGCGCCGTTTGATGTGAAGCTCTTCGACTGGATGCCTGATCTTGGCCTGATGTGGCTGTTTATCAAAGTAGCGTTTCTGTTGTTTTTCTTCCTTTGGTTCAGGGCCACATTCCCGCGTTATCGCTATGACCAGATCATGCGTCTGGGCTGGAAGGTCTTTCTACCGATTACCATCGCCTGGATCGTGGTCATGGGCGCGGCCATGTTCTTTACTCCATTCGGATATCTCTTTCACTAGGGCGGCGGACTATGGAAGCGATTAAACGATATCTGAATACCTTCCTGCTGTGGGAACTATGCAAGGGTCTGGCCGTCACCGGCCGGCATCTTTTTGCCAGGAAGGCGACCATACAGTATCCGGATGAACGCGCACCACAGTCCCCGCGTTTTCGTGGCCTGCATGCCTTACGTCGTTATGCCAATGGTGAGGAGCGCTGCATTGCCTGCAAGTTATGCGAAGCTGTGTGTCCGGCCATGGCCATCACAATTGAATCGGAACAACGTGAAGACGGTAGCCGTAGAACCACACGCTACGATATCGATATGACCAAGTGTATTTTTTGCGGCTTTTGTGAAGAGGCCTGCCCGGTGGATTCCATAGTTGAGACCCGTGTGTTTGAGTACCACGGTGAGCAACGCAGTGATTTGTACTACACCAAGGAGATGTTGCTGGCGGTGGGTGACAAGCACGAGAAACAGATTGCGGCCGACAGAGCGGTCGACGCGAAGTATCGCTAGAACAGTCGGGAATAACGCACATGAACTTTGAAGCGATCTTGTTTTACTTTTTTGCCGCCATCCTGGTGATGTCTGCATCCATGGTCATCACCATACGTAACCCGGTGAAGGCCGCCCTGTTTCTGGTGCTGGCATTTTTTAATGCCGCTGCCTTATGGATATTGTTGGAAGCCGAATTCCTCGCCATCGTCCTGGTGCTGGTATACGTTGGCGCCGTGATGGTGTTGTTCCTGTTTGTTGTGATGATGTTGGATATCAACCTGCTCAAGCTCAAGGAAGGTTTTGGTGAGTACTTGCCCATAGGTGGACTGGTTGCAGTACTGTTGGTCATAGAGATGGCCGTCATTCTTAGCCACCCACAGTTCGGGCTCGAGAATATGCCGACGCCCGCGCCCCATGCGGCGGATTACAGCAATACCCGTGAGTTGGGTAGCGTGCTCTATACCACTTATGTCTACCCGTTTGAGATAGCCGCCTTGTTGTTATTGGTGGCGATTATTGCGGCCATTGCCTTGACCATGCGCAAGCGCAAGAACACTAAATTTATCGACCCGGCTGAACAGGTGGCGGTGCAGGCCAAAGATCGTCTACGCATCATCAAGATGCCGGCGGAAAAGAAGAGCTCAGTAGGGGATAGGGGGAAGCAATGATCGCGTTAAACCACTATTTGATCCTCGGCGCCATTTTATTCGCCCTGAGTGTGGTCGGAATCTTTCTGAATAGAAAGAATGTTGTCATCTTGTTGATGGCAATTGAATTAAATTTGCTGGCCGTGAATACCAACTTCATAGCTTTTTCCCGTTATCTTGAAGACTCGGCGGGCCAGGTGTTTGTGTTTTTTATTCTAACGGTAGCGGCTGCCGAAACGGCCATCGGCCTGGCAATCCTGATCGTATTATTCCGTAACCGTCATACCATTAATGTTGAAGAACTGGATACCTTAAAAGGCTAAAGATTATGTTCGGTCTCAGCATGAAAACAATTTATTTATTGATACCGCTGTCCTGTCTGGCAGGGTCTATTATTGCGGGTCTGTTTGGCCGCAAGATAGGCAGGGCGGGGGCGCACATTGCCGCCATCACCGGTGTCGGTATTGCCTTTCTGCTGTCAGCCTTTGTAGTGTATCCGGACGTAATGGCAGGCAATACCTTTAATGGCGCCGTCTATACTTGGGTCATCAGTGGCGGCATTCCTCTGGAAATCGGTTTCCTGCTGGACCCGCTGACGGTCATGATGATGGTGGTGGTGACCTTTGTCTCGCTAATGGTGCATATCTACACAATAGGCTATATGCATGATGACCCAGGTTATCAGCGCTTTTTCAGTTATATCGCCCTGTTTACTTTTTCCATGTTGATGCTGGTGATGGCCAATAACTTCCTACAACTGTTTTTCGGTTGGGAAGCGGTGGGCCTGGTTTCATACTTATTGATCGGCTTTTGGTACACACGTGAATCCGCGATCATTGCCAATCTCAAGGCATTCCTGGTCAACCGTGTCGGTGATTTCGGTTTCCTGCTGGGTATCGCCGCTATCTATGTGCATTTCGGTACACTGGATTATGCCGCGGTATTTGCCATTGCTCCGCAATACGCCAATCAGATGATACCGGTCGTCAGTGGCGTGGACTGGAGCCTGATTACGGTGATCACCATCCTGTTGTTTATAGGCGCCATGGGTAAGTCGGCGCAAGTGCCCTTGCATGTTTGGTTGCCCGACTCCATGGAAGGCCCCACGCCCATATCGGCACTGATCCATGCCGCGACCATGGTGACGGCAGGCATATTTATGGTGGCGCGTATGTCACCGTTGTATGAATTATCCGAGACGGCGTTGTCCGTAGTGCTGATCATTGGCGCTACCACGGCCTTGTTTATGGGTTTTCTGGGCATAGTCCAAAACGATATCAAGCGAGTGGTGGCCTATTCCACGCTATCTCAGCTGGGTTATATGATGGCTGCATTGGGTGCTTCGGCCTATGCCGCCGGTGTGTTTCATTTAATGACCCATGCCTTTTTCAAGGCCTTGCTCTTCCTGGCTGCCGGTTCCGTCATCATAGCTATGCACCACGAGCAGGACATGCGCAAGATGGGTGGTCTGAAGAAATATATGCCCTATACCTTTGCAACGGTATGGATAGGCGTATTGGCATTAGTCGGTTTCCCTGGCCTGGCCGGTTACTTTTCCAAGGACAGCATCCTGTTGGCCGTGGAGCACTCAAATATCTATGGCAGCGGCTATGCCGCTTTTGCATTGATGGCCGGCGTCTTTGTGACCGCGTTTTATTCCTTCCGATTGCTGTTCATGACCTTTTATGGCGAACCGCGCATGGACGAGCATACCCGGCAGCATTTGAAGGAATCACCCCTGGTGGTCACCATACCCTTGTTCTTGCTGGCGGTACCTTCGGCTGCTATTGGCTGGTTTGCCATGGAACCGATGATTATTAATGATTACTTCAAGGGCGCCATCTCTGTATCGGCTTCCCATGATGTATTGGCATTAATTGCAAAAGAATGGCATGGCCTGGGCAATTTCTTTGCCCATGGTTTTTCAGCCTTGCCCTTCTTCCTGGTAGTGGGTGGTTTTATCACAGCCTGGTTATTGTATATCAGGTATACAGATTTACCCGCCAAGATCCGCGGCCGTGTAGAGCCACTCTACAACCTGCTGGACAATAAGTATTATTTCGACAAAATCTATAATGCCGTGTTTGCCAGCGGCGCGCGCTTGGTGGGCGGCCTGTTGTGGAAGATCGGTGACGTGAAACTTATCGATGGCCTGGCGGTGAATGGCACGGCACGCGTCATTGGCTGGGTCTCATCTGTCGTACGTTATGTACAGACCGGGTATGTCTATCACTATGCCTTTGCCATGATCATAGGCCTGTTTTTAATGATTACTTTTTTCTTGCACGGCTAGGTCAGGGGAAGCACGATGTCGTTTGAATATGCATTAAGTCTGGTGATCTGGTTGCCCATAATCGGCGGGCTACTGGTGTTGGCCACCGGTGACGACAGCAATGCGCCCTTTGCCCGCAAGCTGAGTTTGATTATTGCTCTGGCGACCTTTGCTGCCAGCATTCCTTTATTTACGAATTTCGATAATGCCACTGCGGCCATGCAATTCGTCGAGCAGCGGCCGTGGATAGCCGCCTTCAACATCAATTATCACCTGGGTATAGATGGCATCTCGCTGCTGCTGGTGTTGTTGACCACATTTACCAGCATACTCGTCGTGATAGCGGGCTGGAAGGTGATACAGAGGCGTGTCGCCCAGTACATGGGTATGTTCCTGATCATGGAAGGTTTGATGGTGGGTGTATTCACCTCACTGGATGCCATGCTGTTCTATGTCTTTTGGGAGGCCACGCTGATACCCATGTACCTCATTATTGGTGTATGGGGTGGACCCAACCGTGTCTACGCTGCCGTGAAGTTCTTTCTTTATACCTTCCTGGGCTCGGTGCTCATGCTGGTGGCCTTTATCTATCTGTACTTCAAGTCAGGGCAGAGCTTTAGTCTGGCGGACATGTATGCTGTCAAGTTATCGATGACGGAGCAGACGTTGATCTTCCTGGCTTTCTTCGTCGCCTTTGCCGTCAAGGTACCGATGTGGCCGGTGCATACCTGGTTACCCGATGCGCATGTGGAAGCCCCTACCGGGGGCTCTGTAGTGCTGGCAGCCATCCTGCTGAAACTGGGTGCCTACGGTTTTCTACGTTTTAGCCTGCCCATCACTCCTGATGCCAGCCATGAACTTGCCTGGTTGATGATAGGTCTATCGTTGATTGCGGTGGTATATATTGCTCTGGTGGCGCTGGTGCAGGAAGACATGAAGAAGCTGATCGCCTATTCGTCTATTTCGCATATGGGTTTTGTGACCCTGGGAATCTTTATTTTCAATGCCCAGGGCATAGAAGGCGGCATCGCACAAATGGTGTCGCACGGTTTTATATCCGGCGCCATGTTCCTATGTGTTGGTATGATGTATGACCGTTTGCATAGTCGTATGATCAAGGATTGTGGTGGCCTGGCCAGTCGTATGCCGGTGTTCGCGGCATTTATGATGCTATTTGCCATGGCCAATACCGGTCTTCCCGGTACTTCCGGATTTGTCGGTGAGTTCCTGGTGATACTCGGTGCTTTCCAGGTAAATATCTGGTATGCCGTGGTGGCGGCAACGACGCTGATTTTTGGTGCCGCCTACACCTTGTGGATGTACAAGCGCGTTATCTTTGGCAAGGTGGTCAGCGAAAAAGTTGAGGCATTGGAAGATATCACGTCAAGAGAAATTCTGGTGCTGAGTGCGTTGGCGATAGCGGTTCTGGTCATGGGTCTGTGGCCTTATCCCTTCCTTGAGACCATGCATACCTCGGTAGATCATTTGCTGCAACAGGTAGCAGTATCCAAGCTGCCGCTATATTGATGAAAAGAAAGTGGTGACAAGATGACAATGGCCTGGATAGATATAGCCCCTGCATTACCGGAGATCTTTATGTTCTCCATGGCTTGCGTGATCTTGATTGCCGATCTTTATGTAAACGATAAGAATCGCATTGTCACCTATGGCCTGACTCAGGGCACGCTCATTGTTGCGGCATTTATGATCTTCACGGATATCCCGCAAACGAAAAGCCTGTTGTTTAATAATATGTTTGTGCACGACACGCTGTCGGCAACCCTCAAGGGGGTTATCTTGCTGATTATCGTCGTCGTGTTTGTCTATTCGCGTGACTACCTGCGTGATCGTAATATGTTTCGTGGTGAATACTTCGTACTCGGTCTGTTTGCTGTCGTAGGAATGATGGTCATGGTATCGGCCAGCCATTTCCTGACGCTCTATCTTGGACTCGAGCTTTTGTCACTCTGTTTATATGCCATGATTGCCTTTCGACGTGATTCATCCACGGCAACCGAAGCGGCGATGAAGTATTTTGTTCTCGGCGCATTGGCATCAGGCATGTTGCTCTATGGCATGTCTATGCTCTACGGTGTGACCGGCAGTCTGGAAATCGCCAAGGTACAGCAGGCCATCGGCAGTTATGATCCAGGTAATATGCCCCTGACCTTCGGGCTCGTGTTCGTGGTTGTGGCGCTGGCGTTTAAACTGGGTGCCGTACCTTTTCATATGTGGGTGCCGGATGTGTATCAGGGTGCGCCGACCTCCGTGACATTGTTTATTGGTACCGCTCCCAAGATAGCCGGCTTTGCCATAGTTATGCGTTTATTGATTGGCGGCCTCGATGGCCTGTCCGCCAGTTGGCAGGGCATGCTGATTATTCTTGCAATCTTGTCCATGGCCGGCGGCAACCTGATGGCCATAGCCCAAACCAATATCAAGCGCATGTTGGCCTATTCGACAATCTCGCACATGGGTTTCTTTTTGCTCGGGATTCTCAGCGCTACGGCGAATGGTTACAGCTCGTCCATGTTCTATATAATGGTGTATGCGGCCATGAGCCTGGGCGCTTTCGGTATGGTAATCCTTCTGTCTCGCGCCGGTTTTGAGGCGGAGAAAATTGATGACTTCAAAGGCCTGAATCAACGTAGTCCATGGTACGCATTTTTAATGTTGTTGTTGATGTTCTCCATGGCCGGTGTACCGCCTACCTTGGGTTTCTATTCCAAATTGCTGGTTATACAAAGTATCATCCAAGCCGATATGTTATGGCTTGCCATTGTTTCTGTACTGTTGGCTGTTATAGGGGCCTTCTATTACCTGCGCATCGTTAAGGTCATGTATTTTGATGAGCCGGAAGCAGATACCCATGTCATTCCCGCGGCAGTTGATGCCAGGATACTTCTGGGTATTAATGCCCTGGCATTAATTGTCATTTTGCCCTGGGTGGGTGACATCATAGAACTTTGCCGCCGCGCCATCGCCGGTCTCTAGTTTTCCTAATATCTTAGCGCCTTAACGGTGTTTCGCATCCCGTATTGTTTGCGCCTGTTGTATCGTTAAACCTTTCCAGCAGACTGTCGATACTGTAGTAGGCAGGGGATTACCCCATATTCCACAATAAATTCAATAGTTTGGAGCTTCATCCTCGGGCGAAGACGCGGTTTATGGTGACATTGGCGGGCAAGGGTGTGTTTCGCACCAACTTTGATGAGTTGTTTGGTGCGTTTGTATTGATCATGGTGATGTTTGGTGTGATTGCATTCAGTACGTTGATGCTAATCTCCAAATACCCTGACGAGACACTATCCTATTTGTTGCTTGGTCTGGCATTGGCTGTGATAGCCGGCATCGTGACTTATCTATGGAAGGCGCGTGGGGAGTTGCAAATGACACGGTCCTATGTGGCATTTATATCCGCGGCCGGCAAGCGCTATTCTGCCAAGTGGAGCCGGATTGCGCGTATACATCCAGCCCCGGGCTGGTTGCGCATCTATGATACTGAAGGTCAGAAGCTGTGCAGCCTGACGTATGCACCCGGAGAGCAAGCCGCCTTGATGCAGATGCTCAGGCATTATACAGACAGTTTTCAACGTCTGCATCAAGGTTTGCACGTGGCTGTTTCGTCTCAGGATCAGGAAGCGGTTGCAGTCAGGAGCAGGATAAAACGGGCGCGGGTTACGGCAACGAAGGTGTCCAAGAAGAAGGTGTCCAAGAAGAAGGTGGCCAAGAAGAAGGTGGCCAAGAAGAAGGTAGTGAAAAAACGTCGAGCATAAGTTGGCGCTGCGGTATGATGTTCCTATATGATATCGAGTGCCCGTCCAGGATAAGGGCAAAGGGAGGTGTCATGTATGCATATAAAATAACAGCTATTTTTTTATCATTGGCCATTGCAGGTCCGGTCTATGCGGAATTACAGGAACTGACTCGAGAGACCAGGACGCGTGGCACTGTAACACTAAAATTTGATGACCAGCGTATTGCCCGTGATGTACTTGAGAAATACCTGCTGATACACCCACGCGTGTATGCACGACGATTCGCAAAGACATATATTGCACGTTGTACCGATGCAGTAATTTATTACCCTTGTGGCACACGCAATCTCGATGATTACAACTATTTAGATAATGCACAGGTCAATGTTCGCAGGGCCGAGAAGCGCATTCAGTATCTCAAAGGTTTAAATGAAGTACCGGAATTGCAACCGCTGACCAGTTATTTTGAGAAATTATTGTCGTTCAGCCTGGAGCTGGACAAGCGAGTGCTGCGTTATTTCCAGAATGGAAACGTCAGTGTATTGAAGGAGTCGGTGGAAGGTCTGGAACCCATACATATTGTGCCGGGCGTGTTACGAAAACTGGCCACCGTGGAGAGCAAACACGGTATGTATTGGTTGGCCCGTTTTCAATGGCGGGGCGCCATGTTTGCCCATTACAAAGAGGCCTTGGGCGCGATACCGGAGGGAAGCTGGGATGCTTTCCTTGAGGCCTATGATATCAAGGAAAGCTATGTGCCCAGTGCCCGCTAGCGCCTCCTAACAGGCAAAAAAGGATCTGAACGACCCCAGATTGTGCACGGCTGTAAACCCTATTTCACGCAATCGAGCCTGAGCCATGCCACTACGCCGGCCCGTAACGCAGTACACGATCACAGGCCTTTCTTTATCTATGGTGGTGGCTTGCTGGTCGATAGCTTCCAGGGGCAGTGATATCGCGTCAGGCAAGGCGCCCTGGAAAAATTCACTTTGTGAGCGCACATCCACCAATTGTGCGCCCTGTTGAATCATGGTTTTGGCTTCAGCGCATGAAATATCCTGTAAGCTCATTGTTTTGTTTCCTGATGTTGAATCTGGATCACTAGATAAGGGTGTGGGAATGATATTGCAAGCCCACCGAAGTATTATTTTGTACGGCGGCTCATTTTGTACGGCGGCTCATTTTGTGGGGGTGGGTCACTTTGGTATTGTAAGCCCCTGCTGTAAATGCGGATTAAACATTAGAATCGGTGTCTCACCGGGCCCAAGGGTACGGATCGGGATGCCCTGTCAAAAAGGTGAGTAAGTGTCCTGGAATAAGATATACAAGATTGTGATTTCAATCATCATCGCAGGTATTATGATTTCCTGGTTTTTTTCAGCGTTGTTTATCCCTGAAAGCTAGACAGGATTGTTTTGCTATAAAGGAATTTGTCTTCACATTTGGCTGATAAATAAATATGAATGATGCGCATGATATCGAAGTGTTGCTGCGTTCACGCATCCCTGTGATTGTGATCGAGACACATGAAGAAAAGCGTGCTGTGGAGATGTTTATTCCTTTAGCACTGCGTATGGCGAAGCCGGTCTTTGTCTGGTCAATCACGCAGGGCCTGAAGCGTGTTGATATTGATATGCCACCGCAGAAACATAACATCGATCCAGATATCGTTATTGGTCATATCAAGTCATCTTCCGTACCCGCTATTTACCTACTGCTTGATTTTCACCCTTATCTAAATGATCCTAAACTCGTGCGTCAGTTGCGTGAGGTGGCCCAGGCCCGTGAGGAATCCGGGGATACGGTGGTTCTGATCAGCCACGACATAGATATTCCGCCAGAGTTGCAGAAGTATTGCGCATATTTTTCCCTGTCCATGCCGGATGAGAAGGTCTTGAGGAAGCTGGTAGTTGAAGAGGCGCGTGCCTGGTCCGCCAAGAATCATGGGCGCAAGGTACGTACCGATGAGGAATCCATGGAAATGTTGGTGCGCAACCTGGCGGGGCTGACACTGGTCGATGCCAGGCGCCTGGCGCGGAGTGCGATCTGTAATGATGGCGCCATCTCAAAAAACGATATCGCTGAAGTGATGCAGGCCAAGTACAAGTTGTTCGACAGGGATGGCGTGCTGTCGTTTGAATATGATGTGGCACACTTTGCCAATGTGGGAGGACTGCGAAAACTCAGGCATTGGCTGGAACAGCGTAAATCTGTTTTTACTTCTGCACGAAATATCAGTGGCCTTGAGAGACCCAAGGGTATCATGTTGCTGGGTGTTCAGGGTTGCGGTAAATCGCTGGCTGCCCGTGCCGTGGCAGGCATGTGGGGTATACCCTTATTAAGACTGGACTTCGGTAGCTTGTATAACAAATATATTGGTGAGACCGAAAAGAATCTCAGACAGTCCCTTAAAACTGCTCGCGTGATGGCGCCCTGCGTATTGTGGATAGACGAAATCGAAAAAGGTCTTTCCAGTGAGGAGGGTGACAGCGGCACCTCTCGGCGTATTCTCGGTACATTGCTGACCTGGATGTCAGAAGAAAATGAAGGTGTGTTTATTGTCGCAACAGCCAATGATATTGAATCACTGCCACCGGAACTGATACGAAAGGGCAGACTGGATGAGATCTTTTTTGTCGATCTTCCTGATGCCGGCACCCGGGCAACGGTGTTTGCCGTACATCTTAAAAAACGTAATCAGGATGTGGAAAAATTCGAACTTGATAAACTGGCGCAACAGGCTGACAAGTTCTCAGGTTCAGAAATCGAACAGGCCGTGGTATCGGCCATGTATGCCGCCCATGCCGCCAAGGCTGCATTGAACACCCAGCACATTCTCGATGAGCTGGGAAACACGCGCCCTCTGGCAGTAGTGATGGCAGAGAAGATACAGCAGCTGCGCGAGTGGGCAGCAGGCAGGACTGTGTCGGCAGATTAGCCTTGGCAGGAACGACAGACAACCTGCAAGAACAGCCTTGCTATATCCCGGTTATTTTTAACTTGCTTAACAATGCCGGTTTGTTCTGTTGCGATACAGCAGCGTTGATATTTTCCTGTTTATCAAGGTCGGTCGTGATGCCGCGTAAGGGCTGGGTATCACCTGCCGGTTTATGCAGCGGGTCTGTTGTCGCCGGGGTTTCGTCCTGTTGGCTGCTGGCAGCCCATGCAGCAGGTGTCGCCAGCATCATAGTTGTAACAATATAAACAAGCTTCTTAACCATTCTCCACCTTCCTCGTTCTAAACTTTTTATATTCTTTTTTATTGGCGCTCTTTGTCAGCAATAAGCTTGCTATTGGTTTATATGGCCACTCATGGTCACCAGCGTTCGACTGTTTCCACCAGCCGGTCAGCCACTATGCGCCTTTTACGGCGGGTCGTCCAATGTCGTTAGCTCCTGGTCATTGCGCCTGCTGGATCTGTATCCAGACCACTGATGCAGCACTAATCCAGAGGCGATGGCCAGGGTGCCCAGCCAGACCTCATTGTTAATAACTTCGTTGTTAAATGATTCACCTGCAATCAGGGCTGCTATCGGTGTAACCAAAGTCACCAGGGCGATGGTGCTGACTCGCAGGTGTTTCAGAATGTAAAAATACAATACAAAGCCAAGCACTGAACCGAATATTCCCAGGTAGAAGATGGCTGCACCGGCGCGAAACTCCACTGTCTCGGGCAGGGTGCCGTCAAATATCCACCATGTTGCAAAATATAGAGGTAATACCGCAATGAGCCCGCCGCCCACCACCGTCAGCGCGGGGAGTCTGCTGTCGATATGTTTTATCCAGATAGCGCTGCCAGCCTGCATGATCACGGCTGCCAGGATGGCGGCAACACCCCAGAGGGCATTTTCGCCAAATTGCAGGCTGGAGCGGAAGATAAATGCCAGCCCAAGCAAGCCCAGCAGCAAACCTGATAACTTCTGTATTGTCAGCCTGCCCTCATCCAGAAAGTATGCCGCCAGTACGCTGGTGACGATGGGCGATAAGCCAAACAAGACGGCAATAAATCCTGAAGGGATATATTGTGCACCCCAATAAATAGTTAGCATGGCGCCATAGATACCCAGGCTGGCCGCCAGGTAAGTCTGGCGGGCGCTCTTATGCCAATGTATACGCATACCCAGGACCTTGGCCAGGAGCACACATAGCAGCGCACCAATGATCATGCGGCTGGTGGCCGCGAATAGAAAACCAGGCCCCTCACTGCTCCATTTAATGGCCAGGGGTGTGGTGCTCCAAATCAATATAACGCCAAGATAGGCTGTGGGTACGGACATAATATTCCTTGTCTCATGGCTAAACGCAAAAGGCCGCGGCGGAATGCCTGCGGCCTTAAAGAGAAATCAGTATGGTTTAACGTTTATCTGAAGCGATTCTCCCGGCCACTGGGGCATACATGTGCGACACGACGGAAAACGACGCATGGACACATGGGTTTGCAAATGGTTTTGGGCCAGGAAATCATGCTGCCAGTGTCGCGCTACAATTTCGGCCTGTCAAGTGTTTTCATGACGCAACAAGCATGGAATAATTCACGTGATTAATATCCTTACGATGAGCCGTGATGAATCAAATTCTAATAGAACACAACCCGGCACCGGCCAAACTTGAGGTCATGGGTGTTTTTGATTGGCCAATTTGGGAAAAGGAAGTATCAGCCTTCCTCTGGAGTTATGACACACAGGAAACCTGTTATATTCTCGAGGGCGCAGTCGTGGTGACGCCTGATGGTGGCGAAGCGGTAACGATAGGGGCGGGGGATCTGGTAATTTTTCCGGCAGGCATGTCCTGCACATGGGAGATTCGAGAGCCTGTACGCAAACACTATAATTTTGCATCGCAATAACCAGATTAAAGAGTGTCTATGATTTCTGATTTTATTTCCGGCGCCCGCTTTTTCTTACGCGGACTGGCGCTGATCTTCACGCCTGGCATGCGTCGCTATGTCATGTTGCCCGCGCTCATCAACCTGGTGTTATTTTCGGTTTTAATCTACTTCGGTATTTCCTGGTTCGACGTGCTGATCAACAAACTGGTGCCATCAGGAGATAGCTGGTGGACGGGCCTGGCACGGATAATATTATTCATGTTGTTCGGCGCCGCCATACTCATGGCCATGTTTTTCAGCTTTACGTTGATTACCAATTTGGTCGGGGCACCGTTTAACGGGCTGTTGGCACAGCGCATCGAGGAGAAATTGACGGGCCAGGCGTTGGTTAACTCTAGTTCATTGGTGCAAGTGGTTAAGGATTTTGGTCCAGCGGTACTGGGCGAGCTACAGAAGTATGTGTATTTTTTATTCATTGCTTTTCTGTTGATGATTGTTTTCTTTATCCCCGGGCCTAACTTGATACTGGGTCCATTGGGCTGGATCATCTTCGGGTCGTGGATGTTGACGCTGGAGTATGTGGCCTATCCCATGGGGAACCACAACAAGGCCTTCAAGGAAGTTCGTGGGGCGCTAAGGTCATACCGTATGATGGGCTTGGGCTTTGGCCTGGCCACTATGGCGGCGACCATGGTGCCCATCGTTAATTTTATTGTCATGCCAGCCGCGGTAGCCGGGGCCACGGCTATGTGGGTGGAGCATTGGCGGGCCAGGCATTCGTCCTGACCGGGTCACCGCTTCATTAAATTATCCATAGGTTCTGTGCATGTCAGAAAATACCCACCGTCTCCGCGCCATCATCCGTGTCTGTGTCAGCCCCAGTATCTGGCTGCTGGCGGTGTTGTCTCAGGTGCCGGTAGTGCTGGTGTATTTAAAGGTATTTGCTGGTGATGACGGCCAGCAAAGCATACCGGGGATATTCTTTCTGGCATGGATGATACTGATACTCTTTCTCTCTGGCGGTATCTTTAATGCGCTGGCATCGCATCGAGACCCCGTTGGCTTGAGACAAATGGTGCAGCTTGCGCAGCCGGTGTTTGGCGTATTCCTGTGGTTGATACTGCGCGCCATGTTTCTGGGCATGGTGGTGCTTATGATGTTGATATGGATGACTGCGCCTGAGTCGGGGGATATGCAAGCGTCTGCGGTGCAGGAGTGGCTGCAAACCAGGATATCATTGATGACACTGGTGATGGCTACGGTGCATCTACTTTTTATCTATTGGTTGCCGTTGGTTTTTGTACGACGAAACTTTATGTTGATTCCGACATTGCTGGCGAGTGTGCGGGTCTTTATGTCACGCCTGCCACAATCGCCTTTCCTGATAGCGCTCCTGGGTATCCCTGCTCTGGGCCTGTTTGCCATGCCTGATAATGCTCCCTGGGTATTAGTCGTAATCATTGGCATGTCGGCCAAGCTGTTCTCTTGGATTGCCTATACCTATTGCGTCGAATACGTGGTCAGAGACAAGGATCAACTGCCACTGGCCCATGCCGGCAACCCTCAGTAATCAGCAAAAGAACATACTATCTTGAAAATGGGTCAGGCCATCTGTAGACTGCGCGCTCCGGTGCGGGGTGGAGCAGTCTGGCAGCTCGTCGGGCTCATAACCCGAAGGTCGTAGGTTCAAATCCTGCCCCCGCTACCAATTTCCCCCTGATTGTTTTTTCCTTCTCCCGTGGGTCAGGACCCTGGCCAGGGTCACCGAGGGCTAACTTGCGATAAAGACCGGTGATGTGGTGGCGTCGATGGTTTGGAGTCCCCACGCGCCCAGCGGCTGATATCCAGCGGGTCTGAGGCTTGCATATAGCCCGGGACGGTAATGATTTATTACTGCCCGAGGCCCCGTCAGGCATTGTGTTTTCCCGTCGAATGCTTATAATTTCCGCCGCTACCAGTACAGTAGCCATTTAATAAGAAGTGGGCCGTGCGCCCACTTTTGCGTTTCTGGACAGAATTAATCGGGGTCTGGCGCAGTGATGTTGAAACAAAAATTGCGTGAGGTTCTGGAGCCGAGTGTGACCGGGCTCGGCTTTGAGCTGGTCGATGTCGAGCTCAGCGGCAGCGGTGCGCAGACGGTATTGCGGTTGTATATAGACAGTCCGCAAGGCATTACGGTAGAGGATTGCGCCGATGTCAGTCGCCAGGTCAGCGCGGTGCTGGACGTGGAAGACCCGCTGCCGGGCCAGTACATGCTGGAGGTGTCGTCACCGGGGCTGGACAGGCCGCTGGTGAAGCCAGCGGATTTTGAGAAGGTGGTGGGTCAGGAAGTCAGGGTCCGCATGTATGAGGCCGTGCTGGGCCGAAAGAATTTTAGCGGCCGCCTGGTTGCGGCCAGAGACGAGTATGTGCTCGTGGACGTGGATAAGGAACGGTATGAGTTGGCCTATGCGGCCATGGAAAAAGCGAGGTTGGTCCCGGACTTGTAACCGGGAATGAGGACAGCATGACAAACGAAATATTGATGATTGTAGACGCCGTATCACGCGAGAAAGCCGTGGCCAAGGAGATTATCTTCCAGGCCATTGAGGCGGCATTAGCGACGGCAACCCGCAAGCGTCATGAGGGTGATATTGATGCACGTGTGTCCATTGACCGTGAAACAGGTGAGTACGATACCTTCCGTGTCTGGGAAGTATTGCCCGATGATGTTGAGGTGGAATTTCCGGATCGCCAGATTTCGGTGAGCTCCGCGCGCAATGTTGATGAAGCGATAGAGGCGGGTCAAACCGTGGAAGATCCGCTGGAGCAGGTAGAGTTTGGCCGTATCGCTGCCCAGGCCGCCAAGCAGGTCATTATGCAGAAGGTGCGTGAGGCCGAGCGCGAACGCATCGTGGCTGATTTTGGGGATCGCATAGGTGAGATGGTTACCGGTGTAGTCAAACGTATGGAGCGAGGTGATGCCATTGTTGAGATAGGCACTACCGAAGCCTTGCTGGCACGCAACAAGATGGTACCGCGTGAGGGTTTGCGTCCCGGCGATCGTATCCGCGCTTATCTGGAAGATGTGCACCTGGCCCCCCGGGGACCACAGTTGTTTCTGAGCCGCATCGCGGCGGAATTATTATTGGAACTGTTCAAGCTGGAAGTGCCGGAAGCAGGTGAAGGCCTGATTACCATCCATAGTGCTGCGCGTGATCCTGGCCTGCGAGCCAAGATTTCCGTCAGCACCAGCGACTCTCGCATCGATCCGATCGGTGCCTGTGTGGGTATGCGCGGTTCCCGCGTGCAGAGCGTATCGAATGAGCTGGGTGGCGAGCGCGTGGACATCATCCAGTGGTCAGATGAATCTGCCCAGTTTGTCATTAATGCGCTGGCGCCTGCTGAAGTGGATTCCATTGTGGTTGATGAAGAAAGCCATAGCATGGATGTCATCGTTGATGAGTCGCAACTGTCCCAGGCCATTGGTCGTGGTGGACAAAATGTGCGTCTGGCCTCCGAGCTGACCGGTTGGGAGCTGAACATCATGACCGATGAAGAGGCCAATGAGAAAAATGCCACCGAGACCACCGTTGCCTTTGAACACTTCAAGACGGATCTGGGTGTGGATGAAGATGTGGCCACCATCCTGGTGCAGGAAGGCTTTAACACACTGGAAGAAGTCGCCTATGTGCCGGCACAGGAACTGGTGGCCATCGAAGAATTCGACGAGGAACTGGTGGAGGAATTGCGTAATCGTGCGCGCGACGTATTACTGACGCGGGCGATTACCTTGGAAGAAAAAATTGATATGGCCGAGCCCGAGCAGGACCTGCTGGATATGGAGGGCATGGATGAAACCACCGCCCGCCTGTTGGCAAGCAAAGGTATCAAGACTATGGAAGACCTGGCCGAGCAGGCCGCTGATGAATTGGTCGAGATGGAAATCGAGGGCATGGATGAAGAACGGGCCAAGGCCCTGATTATGACGGCGCGTGCACCCTGGTTTGAAGAATCCGGGGAGGCCGAAGGGTCCGCGGAGTAGAGGTCTCGCAATATGTCGCAAACCACAATAAAAGGCTTCGCCGAACAAATCGGCATTACACCGGATAAACTCCTGAAGCAATTGACCGCTGCCGGCCTGGACCAGAAAGGCGCGGATGACACATTGAGTGACGATGAGAAAATGTCATTACTGAGTTATTTGCGTGGTGGTCATGGTGCTGCCGAAGATGCGGCACAGAAGAAGATTACACTCAAGCGCAAGACCACAAGCTCCGTAACCCAGAGCACCCGTGGCGGACCCTCGCGTACGGTACAGGTAGCCGTCAAGAAAAAGCGCACCTATATAAAGCGTGGTGCATTGCAGGAAGAGGCCGAGAAGGCAGCGAAGGAAGCGGCCGAGAAAGAGGCGGCGGAAAAGGCAGCGAAGGAAGCGGCCGAGAAAGAGGCGGCGGAAAAGGCAGCGAAGGAAGCGGCTGAGAAAGAGGCGGCGGAAAAGGCAGCGAAAGAAACGGCCGGGACAGAGGCGGCGGAAAAGATTGTGCCAGCGCCCGTGTCTGAGGTGGTGCCACCTAAAAAGGCGGCCGCACAAAAAGGCAAGAAGACTGCAAAAGCCAAAGAAACCAAAAAAGCTGATGACCAGTTTGAACGCAAGGAATTGCGTATTGCCAAGGGCAAGCGTGCTCGCCGCAGTACGCCCGCGCCCAGACACGATAAGAAAGTGGTTACCAGCATGTCCGGGCAGCACGGTTTTGAAAAACCGACCGAACCCGTGATACGCGAAGTCGAGTTACCTGAAACCATTACCGTGGCCGAGCTGGCACAACGCATGTCCGTGAAGTCAGCCGAATTGATCAAAATTATGATGTCTATGGGTTCCATGGTGACGATAAACCAGATTATCGATCGTGATACGGCCACGATTGTTGTCGAGGAAATGGGGCACAAGGCCAGGGAGGCCAAACCGGAAAGTCCGGAACTGGACCTGGTTTCAGGCGCTCCGGAGGCCGAAGGGGTAACGCGATCCCCCGTCGTCACCGTGATGGGCCACGTGGATCATGGCAAGACTTCCTTGCTGGATTATATTCGCAGTTCCCGAGTTGCCAGTGGTGAGGCTGGCGGTATTACCCAGCATATTGGCGCTTATCATGTAGAAACTGATCAGGGCAACATCACCTTCCTGGATACACCGGGCCATGAGGCCTTTACGGCCATGCGTGCCCGTGGCGCCAAGGCTACGGATATCGTTATCCTGGTGGTAGCAGCCGATGATGGTGTGAAGCCGCAGACAATAGAAGCCATACAGCATGCGCGTGCCGCGGCGGCGCCATTGATAGTCGCGATTAACAAGATCGATAAACCGGAAGCGGATCTGGACAGGGTTCGACAGGAACTGTCCAGTCATGAGGTGATCTCCGAGGAGTGGGGCGGTAGCGAAATATTCATCAATGTTTCCGCCAAAACGGGCCAGGGCATAGATGAGTTGTTGGAAGCCATACTATTACAGTCTGAAGTGTTGGAATTAAAAGCCGTAATGGATGGTCCTGCTGCCGGTATAGTCGTTGAAGCCAGGCTGGATAAGGGTCGCGGTCCAGTGTCTACCGTGTTGGTACAGCGCGGCACCTTAAAGAAAGGCGATATCATTTTGGCGGGTCAGGAATATGGTCGCGTACGCGCCATGTTCGATGAGAATGGTAAGTCCGTGAAAGAGGCCGGACCTTCTACGCCCGTTGAAATCCAGGGCCTGTCGGGTGTGCCGGCAGCCGGTGATGAAATGGTTGTGGTTGAAAGTGAGCGCAAGGCACGTGACGTGGCGCTCTACCGACAAGGGGAATACAAGGATGTGCAGTCGGCACGTCAGCAGGCCGCCAAATTGTCCAATATGTTTGATCAGATGGGTGAGGGTGAGGTTGAAACGCTTAATCTGCTAATCAAGGCCGATGTGCAGGGTTCTGTCGAGGCGCTGTCAGAATCGTTGCAAAAACTGTCTACAGATGAAGTGCGTGTGAATGTGGTGCACAGCATGGTGGGGGGCATTAACGAGTCCGATGCCAATCTGGCAGTGGCTTCCAGCGCGATCTTGATCGGATTTAATGTGCGCGCTGATGCCGGTGCGCGACGCATTATTGAAACGCATGGCGTGGATTTACATTATTACAGTGTCATTTACGATGCAGTCAATGAGGTCAAGGACGCATTGAGTGGCATGCTGCCCCCGGAAGTGAAGGAGGAAATCGTTGGTCTGGCCGAGGTCAAGGATGTCTTCCGTTCACCCAAGCTTGGGGCGATTGCCGGCTGCCAGGTTGCTGAGGGCTATGTGAAACGTAACCTGCCCATACGCGTGTTGCGCGAGAACGTGGTCATCTATGAGGGTGAGTTGGAATCCCTGCGTCGTTTCAAGGATGACGTGAATGAGGTCAAGGCCGGCACGGAATGCGGTATCGGCGTGAAAAATTACAACGATATCAAGGTGGGCGATCAGATCGAGGTCTACGAGCGGGTCGAAGTGGCGCGTAGTCTATAGCATTCTCTTGGAAACGCCTGTCTGGCGTTTACGGTTATTTATTTACGGATTCCTGATGTCTGGAACGTATTCCAAACAGAGTATTGTAGTGTGCCGAGAATTCAACGTGGGGGGTATTGCCTGATGCACAGGGATAGTAATCGGCCACGACGAGTAGGCGAGTTATTAAAGCGCCAGTTGGTGCCGGTGATCGCCCAGGAATTGAATGATCCGGATGTCGGCGCCATTACCCTGACAGGCGTGGATACGGCACCCGACCTGAAATCCGCCAAGGTGTATTTTACCTGTCCACAAGACGGGGACGATCAAAAGCGCTCCAGGGTAATCGAGGCAGCACTGAATAGAGCGGCCGGTTATATTCGGCACTGTTTAAAAGAACGCGTGGAATTGCGCGGCATTCCGCGCCTGCAATTCAAATACGATGATTCCATAGAACGCGGCAGTCGCATAGAACAATTATTGAGCGATGCCATGTCGGATTCACCGCGGAATAAAGATTAATTCACGGGGGTAGTCTTGGGTAAACGACGTCGTCACTGTGTCCATGTGGACGGTATCCTCTTACTGGATAAGGCCGAGGGCGCGACATCCAACCAGGCGCTGCAGGAAGTGAAGCAGTTGTTTCGTGCCTGCAAGGCCGGTCACACCGGTAGCCTGGATCCCATTGCCACCGGCCTGCTGCCGTTGTGTTTTGGTGAGGCGACCAAGATTTCACAATTCCTGCTGGATGCCGATAAACGTTATCGCAGCATCTTCAGGCTGGGCCAGGAGACCACCACCTACGATACTGAGGGCGATGTGGTGGCAGAAAGGCCGTTGACCCAGTCCCGGCGCCAGGTAGAGATGGCCATCAAGGATTTTATCGGACAGATAGACCAGATTCCGCCGATGTATTCCGCTGTTAAGAAGAATGGTCAGGCCTTGTACAAGCTTGCCCGTCAGGGTGTGGAGGTGGATCGTGAGCCGCGTCGAGTGACAATCTTCGAGATTGATGTGTTGGCATGGCCATCAGATGACGAGATTGAACTGGAAATCCGCTGCAGCAAGGGAACCTATGTCAGGGCCCTGGCTCATGATTTGGGACAAGCCCTGGGTTGCGGGGCACATATGGCGGCCCTGCGCCGATTGGGCGTGGGTAGCCTGAATATAACGGATGCCGTCACGCTTGAAAGCGTCCAGGAGATTGATGATCCCAGGGGGCGTCAGGCCTTGCTGCACCCTATCGATCACGGCCTGCTGACACTGCCGGATGTCTCCCTGACCTCTATGGCGACGCACTATTTATTACAGGGCCAGGCGGTGACGGCACGCCATCAATATGAGCCGGGCTGGGTTCGGCTCTATAGTGATCAACAGCAATTCCTGGGTATGGGCGAGGTATTGGACGATGGCCGGGTGGCCCCCAAGCGCCTCATGCGAAGTGGCCAAAGGGCCTGAATTTAAGGGAAAAATAGGCTTGAGACCGGGGGGATGCGCGGTTAGAATACGCGCCCCTTGAATGTGAACATAGCGAAGGTAACGAGGTAAGACATGGCCCTGACGGCTGAGAATAAAGCGAGCATAGTCAGTGACTTTCAACAGCATGCGGGAGATACCGGTTCCGCGGAAGTGCAAGTCGCATTGTTGTCAGCACGTATTAATGATTTATCGGGACACTTCCAGTCCCATATCCACGACCACCACTCTCGTGTGGGCCTGTTGCGTATGGTGAACAAGCGTCGCAAGTTGCTGGATTATCTTAAAGACGAAAGCGTTGACCGTTATCGCGCACTGATCGAACGTCTCGGTCTGCGTAAATAAACAAGACCGAGGAATAGATCATTGGCAAAAATTACTAAATCCTTTCAGTACGGGGAGCACACCGTCACCCTGGAAACCGGTGAGATTGCTCGCCAGGCCAGCGGCGCCGTCGTCGCCAGTATGGGCGATACCATAGTATTGGCGACAGCTGTTGTCAGCAAACAATCACGCGGCGGGGATTTCTTTCCGCTGACCGTGGACTATCAGGAAAAGACTTATGCCGCCGGCCGCATCCCCGGCGGTTTTTTTCGTCGTGAGGGCCGCCCTGCCGAAAAAGAAATTCTGACGTCACGGCTGATTGACAGGCCTGTCCGACCCTTGTTTCCGGACGGGTATACCAACGAAGTTCAGGTAGTGATTACTGTGATGTCCGTCGATCCGGACATCAATCCCGATATTGTTTCCCTGATTGGCGCGTCCGCCGCGTTGATACTCTCCGGTGCACCATTCAACGGCCCCATCGGTGCTGCCCGCGTCGGTTACAAAGACGGTCAATACCTGTTGAATCCGGGCAAGGAAGCGCTTAAGGATTCCGATCTTGATTTAGTGGTCGCCGGCACCGAGAGGGCCGTGTTGATGGTGGAATCCGAAGCCAAGGTCTTGTCTGAAGACGTCATGCTGGGTTCGGTGATGTACGGCCATGAACAAATGCAGACCGCCATCAAGGCTATTCGCGAACTGGCCGCCGAGGTTGGTGTACAGACCGCTGACTGGCAGGCACCGGAGAAAGACACCACGCTGATGGACAGGCTGGCTGCCGTGGCCGAGGCCGATCTGGGTAAGGCCTATAGCATTGCCGACAAGATGGAGCGTCAGAATGCCGTCAGTGCCGTCAAAGACAAAGCGGTTTCCGAGTTGTGCACCGAAGACAGTTCTCACGAAGATATTGAAAACGTTAAAGACCTGTTCAAGAGCCTGGAAAAGAAAATTGTGCGTGGCCGTATCCTGGTGGGTCAGCCACGTATAGACGGTCGTGATACCCGTAGTGTGCGTCCCATTGCAGTTCGTATCGGCGTGTTGCCGCGTACCCATGGTTCGGCATTATTCACCCGCGGCGAGACCCAGGCCCTGGTAGTGACCACCCTGGGTACGAATCGTGATTCACAGATTATTGATGCCCTGGAAGGTGAGTATCGAGAGTCTTTCATGCTGCACTACAATTTCCCACCTTACAGTGTGGGTGAGTGCGGCCGTGTGGGCAGTCCCAAGCGACGTGAAATCGGTCACGGTCGTCTGGCCAAGCGTGGCATACAGGCCGTAATGCCGGATATGGAGTCTTATCCCTATACTGTTCGCGTGGTGTCAGAAATTACCGAGTCGAATGGTTCCAGCTCCATGGCCAGTGTCTGTGGTTCCAGTCTGTCCATGATGGATGCCGGTGTCGGTCTTAAGGCTCCTGTTGCCGGTGTGGCCATGGGCCTGATTAAAGGCGACGACATGTTTGCCGTGCTGACGGATATCCTGGGTGATGAAGATCACCTCGGTGACATGGATTTCAAAGTGGCGGGTACCACTGAAGGTATTACCGCCCTGCAAATGGACATCAAGATCGAAGGTATTAATGAAGAGATCATGCATGCCGCCCTGGAGCAGGCCAAAGAAGGACGCCTGCATATTCTCAAGATCATGAATGAGGCCATCTCCGAGCCACGTTCAGAGATGTCTGAATATGCGCCGAGTATCATTTCTTTCAAGATCAATCCTGACAAGATTCGTGATGTGATCGGCAAGGGTGGCTCCACCATACGCGCCCTGTGCGAAGAGACCGGCGCCACGATTGATATTCAGGATGATGGTACCGTGAATGTCGCCTCTGTTCAGGGCGCCCATGCGGAAGAAGCCCGTCGGCGTATTGAGCAATTGACGGCGGATGTTGAAGTCGGCATGGTCTATGAAGGTAAGGTCGCCAAGTTGATGGACTTTGGCGCTTTTGTCACCATCCTGCCGGGCCGTGATGGTCTGGTGCATATCTCCCAGATCTCACACGAACGTGTAGAGAATGTCAGTGATAAACTGAGCGAGGGTGACAACATCAAGGTCAAGGTGCTGGAAGTGGATAAGCAGGGCCGTATACGTTTGAGTATGAAGGCACTGGAAGAAAAAGAAACTGCCTGATCAGCTAATGACTGGCAGTGATAGCAAAGGGGTCTTCAGGACCCCTTTTTATTGCCCGTTATGCAGAAAATCAACAAGACGTTTAATTCGTTATCTCTCTAGTGTAATTAAGTAAAAGCTAATATATAGTAACTCGTTGATTGTATTGTTATTATTATAACAATTAGCCCGTATTTCTCACCAGTCAGTCTGGTAGCCACTAAATTCTGATCAATCTAACCTGTAGAGAATCAGTGCGAGGCGTTTGATGTGTTTTTGTTTTTTCAGGGAATGGGCCGCTGAGTTTCGGGCAAAATGTAGTCATTCATCGATGACTTTCTGAGTAGGAACCATAAGGCTCCCCTGGCGGTGTTTAAAACCAGTGATTAAGTCCGACACCACTTAAGGGTAGCTAACAACGCAACGGGATTTTCAGTAGATTATTCAAAACCTGCTGAAACAGATCGGCATAGGGATAACTGTCTGAGAACGAGAGCCACACCTTACGAACAGTGACCCGTATCTGTGCACCGATCTTGAACAGCTTTAACCGGATCGTGGTGGCTTGCGCCTTTTCCATTGCCGTGCCTTTGAGGCCCAGGCGACGCAAGGTCTGCATCAGTACATAGGCAAAGGATGAGAAGTATAAGCGTAACTGGTTGGATTGCATTTCATGGGTGGAGGTCCGGTCAGCGAACAGCCCCAACTGCTGTTCCTTGATCCGGTTTTCCATCTCACCCCGGGCACAGTAGAGATCTTCATAAAGACGGCGGGCATCCATCTGTGATGAGGATAACGAGGACACGACAAAACGGGGATTTTCGCCCTTGCCCAGATGCTCGGCCTTGCCGACAACACGCCGCTCACAGCTCCAGCTCTTGAGAGTCCGATAGCGGAAGTCCTTAAACACCCGGGCCGCTTTTTCGCTTTCCTCATAAGCGGTTTTGGCTTGCGCCATTTCATCTTTAATGATCTTTTTCAAACGGTTGTTTTTGGCCAGACCTAATATATAGTCCACCTGGTTGTGCTCGCACCAGTCCATCAGGTTATCACGGCAGAAACCACTATCTCCGCGCAGGATGATCCGGACATCCGGCCACTGCAATCGAAGTCGCGCAACAATACGGGAGACTTCATCGATCGTGCCGGCCGCACCATCCTGATTGGCGGTGCGCAGGCGGGCGCACAGCAGGTGTTCGCCTGCGAAGATATAGAGCGGCAAATAACAATAGTGCCGGTAGTAACCATGAAAGAAACGCCCTTCCTGGTGACCGTGCAGCGGATCATCGGTGGCATCCACATCCAGTATGATCTCGTCAGGCGGTGAGGGGTAAGACGCCAGAAAAAGATCGACAAGCAAAGCATCCATGGCCTCGGGGTTGGCGACGATCTTTTTGTAGCGGCTGCGGGCATCGGCATCGGTGGGGGTCAGTTCCAGACGGTTCAGTGTACTTTTACCGGCCAAGGCACGGCCCTTGTCCTGTTTACGCACCCTGTCTACACCGAGCAGGTCTTGCTTGTCACTCAACAGCGCCAGCAGGGGATCCTGTCGTAGTGCATCATGGTCGTTCAGATCTTCATAACCCAGGGCGAGCCCAAACACGCGTTGCTTTATCAGTGATCCCAGTGTGTGTTCGATTCGTTCCGGGTCGCGGTGATCAACAAAACAGTGGCTGAGACGTTCAAGAATATGGGTACGCTTTTCGGTCTCTCGCAACAGGACGCCGCCAGCGTCCGAGGTGATCTTTCCACCATCGAATTTACCGACAATATTTCTTCGTCCAAGACCGTGAAATTCAAGCTGGTTTACTTTACACTCTGTTTTCATAAGGCTGTTGTTCCTCTTGGCGTAACTTATTGTTTGCACAACTGTTATGTCATGAACAACGGCCTTTTTCAATTCATTGGTGAGAAATGCGGGTTAGTACTTTATTGACAGCAGCTTATTCAATTAGATAGTATCATCAACTATCATAATGATATTGCTAATATATTCAGACGATTTATATAACAAATACAGATGAACATAGCTTTTGTGTATGCTCTAAGTAAAACAGCTATTCTACTAGCTTTAGGAATATTGCTGGCTGTATCTTCACCTAATATATACTCAAGCCATTTAACCTCAAACCCGCCTGGGTTAACATATATTACAAAAACTTATCCATCATGGTATAGCACGGAAAAAGTATTCACGCATTATCATTCTTGTAGAAACGGCGACACACTTAAGCCTATAAATTGCTTGGTCGACTTTGGCCTCGAAGGTGTTTGGCCACCAAGCGACGCCAAGAACTCCGGCTACCATGTTGGCCACCCCTCCTTTAGACCACTCACCTTTACCAAAGATAGAAAAGAAGTACCCTTGCGCTCTGAACATGATTTAGATCCAGAAGAACTCCAGGTCCTTACATATACCATGGACGGCTCTGGAAGAACTAAATCAAAAATCGTTTGGCCAAAACCAAAAGCTGCGGGCATCTTGCTGAATGAGGCCTTCGTACAGAGCCCTGACGGTTTCCATTGCATAGGGGCTTGCCTAGACAAAAGGACTCACTGGCATCACTACATATACAATAGTGGTTATCCTGGTTTAAAACTATTACCTGATGGCGGCTTAGCTGCTGGTTATGTTAAGGGCAGAGATCCAAATAAGCCTACGAATATATACCACGCCAATGAGTACGCATTCTGGGGGAAGGAGTCGACGAACAATGCAATCTTCGTCATAGGGCAAATTTACTATGATCTTAGCGGACGCCTATTGAGTGTTAACGATATGAGCCTACCCAAGGGTGGGATATTTGATATCTATGGCAATTATGAGGCTGACCACAAATCGCACTACACTGGGACTGATGCAGATATTAACAGGGACGGAATAGACTGCCAATATGACACTGACTTCTTTCATGCAGTCGACTGCATTCTACCACCTGTCCCTGGAAGAGAAATTAATGGCAAACCAACTGCCATAGACTGCCATATCAATACTCCTCAAGAAGGTTTTAAACATATAGATTTTTGAATTAGTATTTTATGCAATGAAAACGAATATTACTGTTAGAGTCGCAGCTATTATGCTAGGGATTGTAGTTCTACCGGCTTTCTCATCGGAATGGAAAAATGATCCCAGACAGGAGCAGTTTGCATTCAAGATATTCGAGCCAGGATTGTTGCATCACCCCATGAGCGGGGTTGTTGACAAGGATTTCCGTGCACTCTTTGGCGAACCCAGCTCAATACAACATTTAACCGAACAAAGTAAATATATACCGGGTAAAATACTTTATAAGGAAATTTGGAAATACCCGGGGCTGAAAGCAACCTTCTATGTTTCTCGTTATTATGGAAAGAGAAGCACAGGGTTAAATATATTAGAAATATCTGATAAGCGTTATTTGCTTAATGGAGGTCTGCGTATTGGTGACCCCGAAGAGAAGGTTACACGCGTTCTCGGGATTCCCCATATCCCAGCTCAACCAGGAGAAGATTCCTCCGTGTACTTGCCGGCTGAACCAGAAAAGAATTATTTCGTGTACTTGGTCGAGTCACACATAAGGACTTCGGTTGATATCACAACTACTATTACAGTAGATCAGGACCGTCGTGTGACGCGAATTCTATGGGAGATTATTAGTGGTGATTGATCACATTATATGCGTGTTAGCCCAAATAAGTCTCCGGGCTAAGGTGGGGTTTGTTGTCCTGGCTTTAAGCCCATTATCACCCATGGCGCATGCTGTGGGATTGATGACAGTGCCTACGCTAAATAACGCTGACGTATCTGTTACTATGCATTACGACCCAGCCACTTATTGGAATCACTACAATTACACGGTTAGCAACCCAGCCGAGAATACCGGGGAAGTCTGGTACATCAAGATTGATATTAGTTACCCGTTACCGAAGACAAGTAGCAAATATACGAGTGGTTTGACCATCCCGTTTGGAACCAAGACCCTCACTTTTGACGAACTCCTGGCTGTTATTGAGCCTTTTTATCTCCCCGCTGGCGGTCGTGTCGTACCCATCGGGCAAGAAGTACCTGAGGGCTGGGCCGGTGGTTTCGGTAAGGACGGTTTCGCGGGGTTTGCCACGCGCACATCGATGCCCGGCATAATGCCCGGCACCCAGCAGGATGGTTTTGCTATTATCAGTCTTGGTCCACCTACGATTCGAGAGGTTCGTGTAAAACCAAGATGGCAATTCATCGTCGATGGTCCTGAGGAAACCACAGACGAAGAACGTCAACAGGCTGTTGCCATTAAGAAACATATCGAATTTACTACATTGAGTCTTGGCCCCACAGACGTCTCTACCGGTGTTCACGAGGTGTGGAATCGCTTGCGGACTGACATCATCCGTGCGCAAACATTGGGCTGGATCCCCGACACCGCATTCGCTGATGACATAATATCAAGGTTATCGGCATCTCAAACAACGTTTCGGGAAGGTGATCCTACCGTAGCCAAACTCCAGCTCGAACCTATTCTTCCGCTTCTCGATAACGCGACACCTTCGCAGATTAGCCAGATCGGTGCGGACCTCATTCGATATAACGTAATGCATCTGTTACGCAATATCGGCGACACACCCATCCCGGTTGAATTGAAATACTCTCTAACGCCATCCACCGCGAACAGGACAGTAGGCGAAACCCACACAGTTACATTTCGTGTTGTTAATGTGGCGCACAACGACGATCCAGTTTCACAAGTATGGGTTCAGATCATGGTGGCATCCGGCCCCAATGCAAGTCCAATGCTTGGTGGGTTTGTCACAGACGTAAATGGTGAAGCTTTTTTCTCTTATCAAGGTAAAAAGGAGGGCAAAGACAGGATTGTTGTTTTCCAGCAATTGGGGATGAATGACCAAAAACCTAAACAACCAATACTGCTGGCGGGTTTGGGTGCTTTACCCGGTATTGCTGCATTAACCACCGCAGCAACGCCGACAGCCTTTTTTGGATCAATACTTGCGGAAGCAGAGGTCATTTGGTCTGGTGGGCCGGACCTGGTTGTTCCCTTTTTTGCGCCACCCAGAATACCCTCGTATTCAGGCACCCGCTTAAAGGTTGATGATGTAACGGAAAATATTGGTAATCTACCCTCATCAGAATCGGTTACCCGTTACTACCTCTCAACTACCGATCCCATCGATATACCTACCGCGACAGTAATTGGCGAACGCGTAGTACCCCCACTAGAACCAGGTGCAAGCTCATCCGGCCCACTGCTGGAATTTGATGCATTTCCAGAATTGGTAGGGAAGAAGGTTTATTTGGCTGCATGCGCTGATGCGCCTGCTGCAATTGCCGAACTGAGTGAGGAGAATAATTGTTCTTTCCACCAGCTTGAACATGCAGTTTCGACTGTCATGATAGTAGAGAAAATTGCCAATCTGCCTCCAGATTGCACATCGGCAGCTCCAAGTGCCACAACGCTATGGCCGCCAAATCACAAATTAAAAGATATTGCGATACAGGGTGTAATGGACGAAGATGGTGATGCCGTTACTCTGACAATTGATTCCATTACCCAGGACGAACCAGTTAATGGTCTCGGAGATGGCGATACCAGCCCTGATGGATTTGGAATAGGCGCGCCTATTGCCCAACTGCGTGCAGAACGATCCGGCCTTGGCAACGGTAGGGTGTATCAAGTCTCTTTTACAGCAAATGATGGGAAAGGTGGTACGTGTAGCGGTGTAGTCGGTGTGGGTGTACCGCATGATCAAGGACAAGGTTCAGAACCTGTCGATGACGGGCAGCTATATGATTCAATTATGCAGTAGGTAAATTATTTGATACAGAGATTCATCCTTAGACAAAATGCTCACATTCAAACCAGTATCTATATGGACGGGGTCAATAATTTCAACTACGGTGTTCGAAAGTCTGCGTTTTGCATAATCAAGGATAACATAAAAGGACATCAATATCTGGTGCGACAGCAGCGCGTGTTCGGTAAAAAATATTTGATGTCAGAAAACTGTTAATTGTGCGAGAGGCAAAGTACTGGGTTAAAAACGATGGGCAAGATCGTCATATTGGGATTTAGGCTTGATATACGCCATCGAAGGTGCCTTGCAAGACATTGCCTAGAATGTGTTACCAGATAGAATGAAACGGAAGTTACAGTTGCAGATGGCCGCAATAAAGAAAGGCGCGGTTTAACGTCTCAAGGCCAGCAAATCCATGGTCAACGCCACACCGGCATGGACTACGACGCCACCAAAAATAGTGCGGGTGCGGCGCGCCAGTTCCCCCAGCACCAGGCCGGCAACGATGGCCCCGGTCGCTTCCAGTACCGGTTTGTGAAAATGAATCATGCAGTAGGGAATAACCGCAATCCACACCGACAGTCTGCCCACATAACGCTCCAGGCCTATCGCCAGGAAGCCGCGAAAGAAGAATTCCAGTGCTACGAATTGTGTTAGATATGCAAGCTCCCAAAGCAGAAAGAGCCGGATATCGGAAAACGATGCGTTGCGATAAAAGGGATAGATATTCTGAAAATCTGTTCTTGTAGACGCATACAGAACAAAGGGAAGCACTATCAGGTAGAGTGCAATATATAAAACTATTTGCTTCTTCTTAATGCGAATTGTTATACCAAATTCGCTTAATTTTTGACGAAATAAAAGTATTACAATCAATGCAGGAATAATCAGATAGACGGTGATTGTGCTTAGCGCCCACCAGAGTTGTGAGTGCAGATTGATGTCACTTCCTCTGCTGTGATCAAAATGTTGCGTATAGAAGTCCGCACTGCCAAAGTACTCCAGGGTAACGACTGCCAGTGCCGTGTAGAGTAGCATTACTACCGGAACCCATTGCTCGGGAAAACAGGATCTGAGTATTTGCCGTGGTTTATTCATGGTGCATAATTTATCAATTCATGAATTAGATAGACTGAGACGTTCATGAAAGAATTCCGGTATTCGTTCATCCAGCCAGTACTGCCATCCCAGCAGTCCTTTGCGTCCAATAAAGCCCACATGTCCGCCATGATTGTGTAACTCGTAGTCTATATTCTCTGGCAGTTCCGCTCTTGCAGGTGCAACCTGTGGCGACATAAAGGGATCATCCCTGGCGTGACAAATGAGAGTAGGTGTTCTGATATTTTTTAGAAACTGTCGCGAGCTGCATTGAGTGTAATAGTCATCGGCCCCTTTAAAGCCGTGTAAAGGGGCAGTAATATGCTCGTCATAGTCGGCTATGGTTTGGATTGTGGACAGAATGTCGGTATCAAGCGGTAAAGATACCTGTCCGGCCTTGGCGAGCAGGGATTTTTTAAGATTGTTCAACAGGTAGTGTTGATAGATACGTGCGGTACCCTTATTGAGGACTGCTGCTGCCTCATCAAGCAGAAAGGGTGCAGATACCGCACAGGCAGCTTCAACAGGCTTGTCATTATTGTCTTCTCCCAGCCATTTCAACAGGGCATTGCCACCGAGCGAAAAGCCCAAGGCAAACAAGGTGGTCGTGGGTTCCCGTTGTTTTAACAGCCGGGCCACAAAATCCATATCCCCGGTTTCACCGGAATGGTATGCACGTGGCAGGCGGTTGGGTTGCTGATGGCTGCCGCGAAAGTTTAACAGTGCGGTACGAAAGCCGGCGCGTTGCAGCGCCAGTGCCAGGCCCTTGGTGTAATGGGACTGGTTACTGCCTTCCAGTCCATGCAGCATTAGCACGATAGGGCCGTTAGTCGCGGCGGACCAGTCCAGGTTGAGAAAATCGCCGTCCGCCAGTTCCAGGGTTTCACGCCGCCAGTCGACCTTGAGCCGGCGGCGCAGTATCCAGGGCAACAGGGTTTGCGCATGGCGGTTGCGGCACCACCAGGGAGGTTTGAAGGCGAGACTCAAATGTCGTATCCGTCAGGCTTCACCCTGGAGTTGCTTGACGATGTCCTCGTTCTCCAATGTTGATATGTCCTGGGTGATGGCCTCGCCGCGGGCAATGGCCCTTAAAAGCCGGCGCATGATCTTGCCCGAACGCGTCTTCGGCAGATTGTCGGTATAACGTATGCCATCCGGCTTGGCAATGGGGCCTATTTCCTTGGCCACCCAGTCACGCAATTCTTTTGTCAGGGCATCGGCCGCCTCTCCCATTGGGCGCTCACCCTTGAAGACGACAAAGGCGAAGATGGCCTCGCCTTTGATATCATCGGGCCTGCCCACCACGGCAGCTTCAGCGATCTTTTCATGGGCCACCAGTGCCGATTCCACTTCCATCGTGCCCAGGCGATGGCCGGAAACGTTCAGCACATCATCAATACGACCCATGATCCAGAAGTAACCATCCTTATCACGACGACAGGAATCTCCCGCAACATAATAACGGTTATTGAATTTACCCCAATAGGTGTCTATATAGCGCTGATCGTCACCCCAGACTGTGCGCAGCATGAAAGGCCAGGGTTTTTTGATGACCAGATAGCCGCCACGATCGGCCTCGCTAATGGGTTCACCTTCTTCATCGACCACATCAGCCGCCACGCCGGGCAGGGGTATGGTGCAGGAACCGGGCTTGGTAGCGACGATACCGGGCAGGGGTGAGATCATGATGGCGCCGGTTTCTGTCTGCCACCAGGTGTCGACGATGGGGCAGCGTTCCTTGCCTATGACAGTGTGATACCACATCCAGGCCTCGGGATTGATGGGCTCTCCAACCGTGCCCAACAGTCTTATTGACGACAGATCGTGTTTATCGGGAAAGTCTTCCCCCAGTTTCATCAAGGCGCGTATGGCAGTTGGGGCGGTATAAAAGATTGTCACCTTGTGACGCTCGCAAATATCCCAGAAGCGACCGGCATTGGGAACCGTTGGTGCACCCTCGTACATCACAATCGTGCCACCATTGGATAAGGGACCGTAAGCGACATAGGTGTGGCCTGTGACCCAGCCCACATCGGCCGTACACCAAAAGATGTCATGCTCATTGATATCAAATACCCATTGCATCGTCATGGTGGCGCCTAACAGGTAACCGGCGCTGGAGTGCTGTATGCCCTTCGGCTTCCCGGTTGAGCCTGAGGTATATAAAATGAATAGCGGGTGCTCCGCTTGCACCCACACGGG
Organism: Gammaproteobacteria bacterium; assembly: GCA_036986275.1. GTDB lineage: Bacteria > Pseudomonadota > Gammaproteobacteria > Acidiferrobacterales > SZUA-150 > BTRG01. The sequence continues at coordinate 83,777 of BTRG01000002.1, forward strand.
TTCGCATTGATCGGGTTGTTCGGTAGCCAAATCGTGACACCAGACATCACGTCCATCCTGCATGGCAATAGAATTGCCGGCACGCTTGAACACGAACACGGTTTCTATGCTGGCACAGCCTTTACCCAGGGCCTCGTCACAGGCGGCCTTGAGTTCAACCACTTTACCGCCGCGTGTACCGCCATCGGCCGTAATGACGGCCTTGCAACCTGTGTCTTCTATGCGGTCTTTCAGGGACTCTGCCGAGAAACCACCAAAGACGACGGAATGTATGGCGCCAATGCGGGCACAGGCCTGCATGGCCACCACGGCCTCAGGGATCATAGGCATGTAAATGACGACGCGGTCACCTTTGCTGATGCTCTTGGCCTTGAGCGCATTGGCAAAGCGGCAGACATCAGTATGCAGTTCTTTGTATGTGATGTTTCGGGTGTCGCCTTGCTCACCCTCAAAGATGATCGCTGTTTTGTCACCCCGGGTATCCAGGTGACGGTCTATACAATTGTATGAAACGTTGATTTCCCCGTCGGTAAACCAGGCATAGTGGGGCGCACGGCTGTCATCCAGGGTTGTTGTGAAAGGTTTATGCCAGCTCAGTGCTTCCCGGGCCAGCCCCGCCCAGAACCCTTCATGGTCGGCGTCGGCAGCCTGGTACAGGGCATCGTACCTGGCGCGATCAGTAAAATGTGCGCCGGCACAAAATTCCTTTCCGGGTTCAAAGAGACGGTCTTCGCTGAGAATGGATTCGATTTTATCAGTCATGGTATGGCCCGGTAATGATATTGTTATTGATGGTGCAGCACGGTGTTAGAACTTACCGCGATACCCTGGGCGCCTCAAGCCTGTTCACTACGAGATATTAAAAGAAGACCTTCCTCCAGAAAGAGGGAGGTCTGGCAGTCGCCTGCCTGATTTCCGCGGGCGGGAGACGCGATAGTATCCAGCCCGGGAGTGGCGGGTCGTCGCTGTAGCCGCAGACCACACCCAGGTTGTTGGGATCATATATCTTAATGATGGAAGGTGCGGACTTGCTATCGACGAAGACGATGCTGCAATAGTCTTCTTCGTGTTGCGTACGCAGCAGGGTGTCGATTTTGTTTATAAAGTCACAAAAGGCCTGACTGCCGGTGGCTGTGTTGGGTGGAGCGCTGTCGGTCGCATAGATATACCAGTCCTGATCCGATAGGGCTTTCAGTTGTTCCCAGAATTGGGCCAACTCACTCCAGCTCATGATGCTGATAAAGCGGCCTGTGTAGGCCTTCCTGAAGGTATGGGTTGCTGATGTGTCGTTCATGATAATTCGGGCGCGGAAAGAGACATATTCCTTGGGACCTCGCTGATGTCCCAATGTTCTATGGCCCAGGTCAGGCACTCCCCGGGCCTTTCTTTGCTGAGTTCGGGATCAGGCCCAAGACCCAGGAAACGCATGGCCTGGTACAGTATTGTGCTTGCATTTTCTAAAGCCACGGGGCGGGCCAGGTTCTGTTTGCTGAGTTTCTGTCCGTACTCGTTCGTTGCCACAGGTAGATGATAATAACTCGGTGTTGGCAGATTCAGTATTTGCTGTAGATGTATTTGTGGCGGCGTGCAGGCCAGTAAGTCGGAACCACGCACGATGTGGGTAATGCCTTGTTCGGCATCGTCGACGACCACGGCCAGGTGATAGGCGTAATATTGATCGCGGCGTCGAACAACAAAGTCTCCTGATTCAGACAGCAACCGATGCTGCCGGTGACCCTGTATACCATCGCAAAACGAAATGGGATCGATGTGGGTGATAACGCGCAGACTGCTATTATCGGTGTTGCCGGTAGTACCGCGGCAGGTACCGGGGTAGCGTGATCCGCCCAGGCTCCCGGCGTGCTTGTTGATGGTTTTTCGCGAACAGCTGCATCCGTAGAGCAGGTTCCGTTGATTGAGTTTTTCCAGGGCGGCGTCATAGGCGCCCGAACGCTGGCTCTGGTAGATGACTTCACCATCCCACTGCAAAGCAAAGGCCTCAAGGGCTCTTAATATAGTATCAACGGCGCCGGCCTGTTCGCGTGGTGGATCGATATCCTCTATACGTAGCAGCCAGGTACCATTATTGGCTTTGGCGTCAAGATAGCTACCCACAGCGGTCACCATGGAACCAAAATGCAGGGGGCCTGTAGGTGAGGGGGCAAAGCGGCCGCGATACGAAGTTGGAGTCATGCGCCTCACTGTACCGATGCTTCAGGGTGAGAGCTACTTGGCGCTGTAGATCCTTTCCTTGATGGAATCGATTTCCTTGGTCAGCCCCAGCCGGTGTGCTTTCTCAGAGGCTTCCAGTATAGGCAGGATGCGAACAGCCAGATCCAGCAGGAAAGGTTTAACGGTCTCGGCTTGGCCATTACCCAACATGGCCAGGGCCTGGTTGATGTCGATCAAATCGGCAGGGACGGAGTCTTTGGTGGAAGGTATTGTCCTGGCGTTGGTAACTATCGAGGTTGCAACAAGATCTTCTTCTGCTTCCAGGGCAATGCGTTTTTCCAGTTCTTCCACGCTCAGTTCACTGCTTGCGTCGTCAGCAACGGTCTGGGCACGGGACTCGGATGCACTCTCATTGAATACGAGTGCAGTCGTATCGGCTTCCAGGGTGACTTCTTCCGGCGTGGCTTCTTCGCTACGTGTTGTTGTACTGACACTGTTGCCGCCTTCGGCCCGGGCATTACGCAGCCGTTCGTTTGCATGGGCAATCAGACTGTTGAGTGTGTCATCGCTATCCTGTGCATAGGTAACAATACCTATGCTAACGGTAGTATTTACACTTGTCTCATCTGAAGCAAAGGCTTGTTCATTGATTGCTGTACGCAGGCGCTCACCCAATACAGCCGCTTCAGTCATGCCGGTAGCCGGCGCCAGGACGGCAAATTGTGAACCACCAATGCGGGCAACGGTATCTTCAGTACGCGCCGTCTCGGTGATTTTCCTTGCCGTCCAGATCAGTAACTCATCGGCGATTTCATCACCTAGCTTTTGATACAGTCTCTTGAAGTCATCGATATCGATACGCAGCAAGGCCATAATACTGTTGTGACGCTTGGCATGCGCCATGTCCTGCTCACCACGCTGGTTAAAGTAGCGGCGGCTATGAACCCCGGTTAATGGGTCGGTGGTGGCCTCTTCTTCCAGGGTGGCGGTGGTTTCCTGCAATTGCTTGGTGGTTTCGTCCAGCTTGGCATGGGCACGGACACGGGCCTTGAGCTGGACCTTATCCAGCGGTTTGGTGATGAAGTCCGTGGCGCCACAGGCAAAGGCACGCTCCTTGGTTTCATCGTCCTCGGCGCCGGTGATCGTGATGATAGGAATATTCTTGATTTGCTCATTGTCGGAGGCGCGAACGCGGCAGATGAACTGATAGCCATCCAGAACGGGCATCTCTACGTCTGTGATCAGGACTTGCGTGTCGTCATTGGCGAGCAGGGCATTCCAGCCTGCCTCACCCTGGTCCGCCTCAATCATTTCAGCGTCATTCTTGAGGATCTTTTTAATGGCCATACGGATGACCCTGGAGTCATCAACGATCAGTACACGTGCTTTCTCGTTTGCGGGAGTATGGGTCATGGGCCTGGATTGCTCTGATGCTGTGTGCCCCGTCCTGGGTGCTGAAAAATGGAATATTATTCACAAACATAGCCCAGGCTTGGGCCACATTCAAAGTGTTGGCCGCAGATATTCCGGTGATCTTGTGGGGTATCAGCCAGCCGGGAAAATCAGTGCCTGGCCATGCGAGTCGGGGCGTATCCGTCCCTGATCGAAAACTATCCGGCCACCGACGAGAGTGTAGGCCGGCCAGCCTGTCAGCTCACGGCCGGCATAGGGTGACCAGCCTGCCCGGGAGAAGACCTCTTCATTGCGCACGGGTTTGGCATTGTCGATGTCCACCAGCGTCAGGTCAGCATCCCAACCTTCCAGAATTTTACCCTTATTGGCTATGCGGTAGGTCTGGGCCGGGCCATAACACATCCATTTCTGGATCTCGGCCAGTGTGCAGCGGCCGGCCACCATTTCCGTCAGCATCAATGGCAGGGAGGTTTCCACTCCGGGCATACCCGAGGGGGACTTGGGGTAGGGCTGGCTCTTTTCTTCCAGTGTATGCGGCGCGTGGTCGGTGGCAATAATGTCCAGCACGCCATCGTGCAGCCCCTGCCACAACGCCGCATTGTCTTCGGGCCGGCGTATAGGGGGGTTCATTTGTACCAGCGTGCCCCGGCTTTCATAGTCGGCGGTGTTCAACAGCAGGTGATTGGGTAGGGCCTCGGCCGAAACCCAGGCCGGTTTGTCCTGGCGCAGCAGGTCCACTTCTTCATGGGTGGAAAGATGCAGGATGTGCAGACGGCGTTTGTATTTCCTGGACAGGCTCAAGGCCAACTCGGTGGCCAGCAGCGCGCATTTATTGTCGCGGATCTCGGAATGGGCCGCCACATCATGACGATCCGCGAATTCCGCCTGGCGGGCTGTGATGCGTGCTTCATTCTCGGCATGGACGGCGATCAGGCGTTGGCCATGACCAAAAATACGAGCCAGATCCTTTTCCTGATTCACCAGCAGGTTGCCGGTGCTGGAACCCATGAATATCTTGATGCCACATACCGGGTGCGCGGTATTGATTGCCTCCAGGTTGTCCGGCGTGGCGCCTATAAAGAAGCCATAATTGACGACGCATTTTTCCCGGGCGCGGGCAAACTTGTCATCCAGCGCGGCCTGGCTGGTGGTAGACGGTGAGGTGTTGGGCATTTCCAGGAAACTGGTTACCCCGCCCCGGGCGGCGGCACGGGAGCCGCTGCCCAGATCCTCCTTATGTTCGTTGCCCGGTTCACGAAAGTGCACTTGCGGGTCAATGACGCCGGGAAGGAGTAGCCGCCCCGCGGCATCGATGTCTTCATCTGCCTGGAAATCAATGCTGGCGGCGATCTTGTCGATGCAGCCGTCTTTGCACAGGACGTCACCATGCTGTTTGCTGCCGTCAACGTGGGCAATGCTGGCATTTCGGATCAGTAGCGATGACATGACGGGGGAAGGACCTCCAAATTAAGAAAGGGGGTTCAGACACCCCCTTTTCAAGAATTCACAGCAGGATCGTATCACCTGGCATATTGATATCAACCCATCTGTTTTTCACGTATCTCGGCAAGTGTTTTGCAGTCTATGCAGAGTTCCGCCGTGGGGCGGGCCTCCAGGCGGGGGACGCTGATCTCGACACCACAGGTCTCGCAGTAACCGTAATCGCCAGAGTCAATGCGAGCCATGGCCTCATCGATCTTTTTGATCAGCTTGCCTTCGCGATCACGACTGCGCAACTCCAGGGACATATCCGTTTCCTGGCTGGCACGGTCATTGGGATCAGGATGATTTTCGTGTTCCGTGCGCAGTTCATGGACCGTGCGATTGATTTCACCCAGCAACTCGTCTTTCCAGGACTGTAAGACCTTACGGAAATGATCCTGCTGTTTCTTGTTCATGAACTTCTCGCCCTTCCTGGGCGTATAGGGCTTTACCCCGTGTATTAGCTCGACGACCTGTCCCTTCTGCTTTTTTGCTGGCATGCTTAAACTCCTGAATTTGGCGATTTTGCGGGAGCCCCCGAAAAATCAAGCGCGAATCTATACCAGAAAGGTATACCCGGTGCAACAAAAGTTGATTAACGGGGAAAACGATGGCCACAGGCCATCGCGTTCCCTGTTTGAGGGTTATTGAAATGGCTTTGCAGGCCTTGATATTTGATGTAGACGGAACCCTGGCCGACACCGAGCGTGATGGTCACCGCGTGGCCTTTAATCTGGCCTTTGCGCAGGCGGGGTTGGCGTGGCACTGGGGTGAAGCCCTTTACGGCGAGTTGCTGGCGGTGACCGGGGGCAAGGAGCGCATCAAACACTACGTGGCGCTACACCAGCCTGACATGCCGGAAGTTGGGGATTTCGACGAATTCGTGAAAGGCCTGCATGCCGCCAAGACCCGCCACTACACGGAACTATTGGCCAAGGGTAGTATTCCGCTGCGCCCGGGTGTACGCCGTCTGTTGGATGAGGCGCGCGCAGCCGGCCTGAGGCTGGCCATTGCCACGACAACGACCCCGGCCAATATCAGCGCCTTGTTGACCCATGCCATGGACGCGTCCGCGGAGTCCTGGTTTGAGGTTATCGCTGCCGGGGATATTGTCCCGGCCAAGAAGCCGGCCCCGGATATCTACACGTATGTCTTGAAGAGACTGGGACTGCCGCCTTCCGAGTGCATGGCCTTCGAGGATTCCGAGAACGGTATCCGCTCCTCGCTGGGCGCTGATGTGCCCACCATCGTGACCACGAATGGCTATACCCGGGATCACAATTTTAACGGCGCCTTGGTGGTGCTGGATCAAATGGGTGAGCCAGGCCAGCCCCTCAAGGTCCTGGCAGGCGCCTCGGTCAATGGCGCCGAGTACCTGAGCCTGGACCTGGTCCGGTCGCTGCACGCGTCCTGATGGCACGACTGGCCGACCGACTGACGGGCATTGCGCCGTTTGAGGTCATGGCGGTGCTGGCACGTGCCCGGGAGCTGGAGGCCCAAGGCAAGTCCATTATTCACATGGAGATTGGGGAGCCGGATTTTCCGACGGCAGCAGGCATTGTCAGTGCTGGCAAGCATGCCCTGGAACAGGGGCTGACGTACTACACCCCGGCGCTGGGCCTGCCGGCCTTACGTGCGGCCATTGCCAATACTTACAAGGATCTGGATAGCGGTCGTGTGGTGGTGACGCCGGGCGCGTCAGGTGCCTTGCAATTGATTATGGCGGCCTTGATCAACCCCGGTGACGAAGTGCTGATGGCCGATCCCGGATATCCCTGCAACCGGCACTTTGTGCATTTATATAGTGGCGTGGCCAGAACACTGGCCGTGGGGCCGGACAGCGGATACCAGTTAACAGCGGATCTCATTGCAGAACATTGGAGTGCGCATACCCGCGCCGTGGTGCTGGTATCGCCGGCCAATCCTTCGGGGACTATGATCAAGACCGATGAGATGCGGCGCATTGCGGAATATGTTGCGGCACACGAGGGCGTGCTGATCGTCGACGAGACCTATCTGGGTCTGGTTTATGATGCGGAGGCGATAACTGCCGCGGGCCTGCCCGGTGAGGTGTTTGTGGTCAACAGCTTTTCCAAATACCAGGGCATGACGGGTTGGCGCCTGGGCTGGATGGTAGCACCCGGGGACTATATTGGCGCCATAGACAAGCTGGCACAGAACCTCTTTATTGCCGCACCGACCGTGGCGCAATACGCGGCGCTGTCGGCCTTCGAGGCCGAGACAATACAGGAGCTTGAACGGCGGCGCCTAATATTTAAAGAACGGCGCGATTACCTGCTACCTGCCTTGCGTGGACTGGGCTTTGAAATTCCGGTAACTCCCGAAGGCGCGTTTTATCTTTACGCGGATTGTTCCAGCCTGGGGCTTGAGAGTCGGGCCCTGGCAGATGCCTTGCTGGAGCAGGCAGGTGTGGCCATTACTCCGGGGCAGGATTTTGGTGAATACCGCGCCCGGGAACATGTACGTTTTTCCTATGCCAATACCCTGGAACATCTACGGCAGGGGGTAGATCGAATAGAGCAGTTTCTCGAAGGACGCGAGCTTAAATAAAGATGGCTTGCAATCAGCCCTGTGTAGGCTTGTTCAGGATGGCCGTAAACCAGAAGGTACTGCCTTCGCCCAGCCTGCTGTGCACACCGATACGCCCACCCAGGCCCTCAACGGTTTGCCGGGCGCTGGTCAGGTTGTGTTGTGGTGTGTGATGGCGAATGGAATTCAATGCGATCTCTTCGCGAAAGATTCGGCTTTGTTGCTCGCGGGCGATGCCTATACCGTGGTCTATTACTTCAACGCGTAACAATACAGAACCGTGGCCTTGCTCCAGGGTCTTGATGTTGATCTCAATACCACCGTGTCCGGAATGTTTAATGGCATTCTGCAACAGTATGCATAGCACTGCGCAGAATGATTCGCAGTTGCCCGCAATCTTTCGTGGTGTGTTGTCATGCAACTGCATGGCCAGGGTCAGGCCTTTTGCTTCGGCGGCCGCCTTGAGCTCCCGGGTGCAGCTCTCCAGTTGGCTTTGCAGGTCAACACCGGAGTCACCGCCGCAGACGGCATTGTCCGTATCCGTCTGCTCATTACCTGCCTCTGCCACACCCGAGATGCCGCGGAAAAAGGGTTTGCGTAGCGAGCCGTTGAAGAGAGTCGCTGCAACAAGCGCAAACAATCCCAGGAAAAGCCAGATGCCGTCGGTAAGCGTCAGGTCATTGACGTTTGCGACTGACCACAGGCCCAGAAGAGCGCCCAGGAGCAAGCCGGCAGCACCAATGAGATAGGCGCGGCGTAAGGGTCGAGTCGGCAAGACTTTACCGCCGGGCAGTTTTTCTGTGATGTCTTTCTGATTCATCCGGTGGGTACATTGGGTTAACCATGATGGTTTTTATGCAATGACTGTGCCCAGCTCACGTTGAAGAAAAACTAGTACAATCAATGGCTTAAAGAGCTTATGAGTACCGGGGTCCAGAATGTGACCTGGATGCGCAGCGTTGTGCCCCATCGTTGTTACTCAGGCCCGGTATGCTTTTTGCTCTGCACGCGTTGAGGGTAACGATAGCAGCGGAAGGAGGTGGGTATGCCCCTGCATTCCACAGTGTTGTCCAGCATGGCCCGCAAGATACAAGCGCTGCGTGAGCAGGCAGAAAGCATGTGTCAGTTGGACCCGGAAATATGTGAAGTCGCCACCATGGTCTACATGGGTGATGTCTATGTCCTGAGAGAATTCTTGCCTTGCCGGGACAGTGATGGCTGGGGCTGCGATGCCCACCGGGACGGTGGCTATTGTGACCCTTTATAAAACTGTCCTGTAGAGGACCACCCCCATCCCAGCCTTCCCCCTTCCAGGGGGAAGGAGCAAAGCAAAGTAGCCCGGATGCAGCGATAGCGGAATCCGGGACAATGCATGAGAACAGAATCCATCCTGGATTCCACTGCGTTTCATCCAGGCTACATACTATAATCCTCGAAGAGGAGAAGAGATTATGTGTGCCAGCAGTGAAAACACTTACTCTATCGGTGTATCGCTGGCATTGCCCCACTCGGCCCAGGCCCCGGCATAGCCCTTGACCCGTTTATAACCCAGCCACTTCAGCATAATATAGCTGTGCGCCGAACGATGATGCGTCTGGCAGTAGACGATAATTTCCTTATCCGGCGTCAGTTCACGTAGGATGCGGTGAGCTCGCGAACCGCATCAATCGGGTTCTATCGGTGTATCGCTGGCATTGCCCCATTCGGCCCAGGCCCCGGCATAGCCCTTGACCCGTTTATAGCCCAGCCACTTCAGCATGATATAGCTGTGCGACGAACGATGATGTGTCTGGCAATAGACGATAATTTCCTTATCCGGCGTCAGTTCACGTAGGATGCGGTGAGCTCGCGAACCGCATCAATCGGGTTATATCCTCGAAGAGGAGAAGAGATTATGTGTGCCAGCAGTGAAAACACTTACTCTATCGGTGTATCGCTGGCATTGCCCCATTCGGCCCAGGCCCCGGCATAGCCCTTGACCCGTTTATAGCCCAGCCACTTCAGCATGATATAGCTGTGCGACGAACGATGATGTGTCTGGCAATAGACGATGATTTCCTTATCCGGCGTCAGTCCGGCCGCTTCCAGCTCATTTCTGAGTTCGGCCTCCGGCCTGAAGCGCAGAGCGCGGTCTTTATCAAACGTACCCATCCAGTCAAAATGTATGGCGCCCGGGATATGCCCCCCGCGGGCGGCATAGGCCTTGGCACCGGTATATTCCGCCTCGGAGCGGGCATCCAGCAGGCGCACATCGTCTGAATCCAGCTTGGCCAGCACCTCTGCCTTGTCGACCAGTGGCGCATCGTCGGCAATTGTGGCGGTATAAGCCGAAGCTGTGATATTGGGTACGGCCTGGCTCAGCGGACAACGTTCCGCCACCCAGGCATGGAGTCCGCCGTTGAGCAGGGAATAGCGCCGGTGACCCAACACCTCCAGTGTCCATAACAGGCGTGAGGCACGACCGCCGCCTTCCTCGTCGTAGGCCACGACATGGGTGTCCGCTGTCAACCCGATTTCCGAGAACAGATCGGACAGGCGTTGCAGGTCGGGCAGCAGGCCCAGTACCGGTTTAACGCCATGGATAATGCGCGCGTAATCGACAAAGACGGCGCCGGGTATATGGGCCTGGGCATAAGTCTCCGGCTTGCAGAGATCCACAATCAATAACGAGTCCGCGTCCAGGTGTTCATTCAGGGTCCTGGCTTCCAGCAACAGGGGCAGCAGATAATTTTCAGGCATTGTTTTTTGGTATCCTCAGAGCAACGGTTATTATTTGTTGGTTTGATCGAAAAATAGCATGGACATTTTCAAGGTTTTTACACTCGAGGCGGCGCACCGCCTGCCCAATGTGCCCGAGGGGCATAAATGCGGCCGCCTGCATGGCCATTCCTTCCGCGTGGAAGTACATGTCTCCGGGCCTGTCGCTGAACCCGATGGCTGGGTGCAGGATTTTGCCGATGTGCGGGCGGCATTTGATCCCCTGTATAAGCAACTGGACCATCATTATCTCAATGAGATCGAGGGGTTGGACAACCCGACCAGCGAACACCTAGCGCGCTGGATCTGGCAGCGATTAAAGCCGGGCCTGCCCATGCTGTCCAAGGTCATCGTACAGGAGACCTGCACCGCGGGCTGTATATATCACGGCGAAGAAGACTAAATGAAGCAATAAAATAGCGAGGTAAAAAAAATGGCGCCCCACCAGGGGGCGCCCAATTCCTTTATCAGGAGGAGGCTAAAAAATCTTTACTCGTTGTAACGCAGCCCTGCCAGGTCTATCCCAACAGATCGATTACAACAACGCCCGAAGCCGGGGCGCTCATGTCTGGCGCCATGTTCAGGGTCAGTACATGCGAGTGTTCTTTCGGCGCCTGTCGCTCGGGCTGCCCAAGATCAGGTATGGGTAGCTGCAAGGTCAGCACGGCGGGGGCATGATCGCCCGTCAATAATGGGTCTGGAACGTAAGGTGTTTTCATCACTATCACTCCTTTTTATCTTCCATCTAAAATGGTGTTCCCGTCTTGTATTTTCAAGATGCATGGGTCATGCCAATATTCATTTTATCGACGGCCAGGGGTCCCGGCTTGAGGGTGGAGGTAATATGCCTCCCAGCAATGCTGCTACCGGGCTACGTTAATCCAACAAATCAATACTCCTTCCCCCTAAAAGGGGGAAGGCTGGGATGGGGGTGGTTCTCTATGGGTAGCACCCTGGATTGCACTACGCGCTTTCCGGAATGACAATAAAATGGACGTTATGCGTCAAAAAAGGCCATGTTAGTTTACGTAGGATGCGGTGAGCCCGCGAACCGCATCGATCGGGTTATTACACCGGTGGGGGTGGTTCTCTATGGGTAGCGCCCCGGATTGCGCTACGCACTTTCCGAAATGACAATAAAATGGGCATTATGTGTCAAAAATAGGCAATGTCAGTCATTCCCACAATAATCGAGGTGATAATAATATGAATGATGATCCAGTGGTCATTGAGACCGGCGCCGCGCCTGTTGCCAGTGTTATCTGGCTGCATGGCCTGGGCGCCGATGGCCACGACTTTGAATCCATCGTACCGGAGCTGAATCTGCCAGAGGATTTACCGCTGCGGTTCGTGTTCCCGCATGCGCCCCACAGGCCCGTAACAATCAATGGCGGCATGAACATGCGCGCCTGGTATGACCTGAGCATGGGCGAGCATGGCCTGGTGAGCAATGAGGCCCATATTCGCGAGTCTCAGGGCCTGCTGGAGAAATTGATTGCCGAAGAAGTGGGGCAGGGTAGAGCGCCCGGCCAGATTGTCCTGGCAGGCTTTTCGCAAGGTGGGGCCGTGGCCTTGCATACCGCCCTGCGCTATCCCCAGAGACTGGCCGGTATCATGGCCTTGTCCTCCTATCTGCCATTGCATGACACACTGGAGCAGGAGCAATCAGAGGCCAATAAAGGGATTCCGTTATTCATGGCCCACGGACTCCACGATCCCATCCTACCGTTTGCCATGGCGCAGGCCTCACGCGATTTTATGCAGGCCCATGGCCTAAACCCTGACTGGCATCAGTATGCAATGGAGCATAGCGTCTGTGCGCAGGAGATAGCGGATATCAGGGAATGGCTGCAGGGTGTGTTGAGGCATGTTTGTTAGACTGTGGATGCGGGTATATCATAATTTACTGTGATATGACCCACATAATCCCTTCTTCCCTTCGAGGGTATCGCACAAGCCCATCGTCGGGTTAGCGGTAGCGTAACCCGACAATTAACATCAATGCCAGGTTTGTGGGTCAGCAGTATGTGCCAATATAAGAGTTCAATTATATAATAATGGTTAGTTGGCGTTTGATCATGAAATAACTCATTAATTCGAAGAATTGATATTAGAAAGTAAAGATAACTATATGATTAATTATATTATTAATTATTAGATTGACATAGCGTTAAATAGACACATAATGTGTGATGAAATAAAGCGTCTAATAAATAATTGGCAGGACAATAATAAATACTATAAGTCAACACAGTTAGTATTTAAAGAAGGGGTAGCATGAAGAACTAGCGCAGAAACAGTCACATAAGGGACGGCTCTTTTATCAGGCAAAAGTTTGATTCAAAAAGAGATGTTGCTTATGGGATGTGGGTAGCGCAAGGATCTTAATATTTTATTCATGTTTTCAACTGGAGGAATGGGGTATGAAAAAACTATTCGCAGTTTTATTAATATTTGGACTTACTGTGTCCGTGTCCGGTGTGGCCCAAGCTGAATGCACTACCATACAGGATGGGATGCTGCTTACATCGGATGGTCATCTGATAACCACCGGATACGACGAATGGGGTTATAACTACGGAGCCCGCATATTCAACGGCGGCTACTGCGATGCCTATCGGGATGCCGCGTGGTGTCAGCCATATAAGGATGACGACCTGATGATGAAGTGGAATGACGCATGGCTCAGCAATAAGGACTGTGATTTTGACGGCAAGCTGGACAGGCATTTCGGAGTTTCCTCTTACATAGGCTCGGGCGCGTGGTTGACAAACCACATGTCAGGCAAGGTCGATGTCAATGGAAAGCAGAGGAAGTGGACCTACTTTATTAAGATAGTCGCGGCGCCTGCGGATGCGGTCAATACCGGGGGTATTTGGTATACGGCGGAAGGCACGGAGCTTGGTCCTGTAATATGGGGGCAATTTGCCATAATACAGGAGGTCTATAATGATCCCTCGGCAGGTGCTCACGGTATTTTGTACAAGAGCCCAACGGGTCCGGGTTTAGGTAACCTTTAGTTATCAGCCGCTGAATGTTTCGTAAAAAATAAGAATAGAGTATTAGGGGGTAGAGGGATTAAACTTTATGCAACCCATAGTTGCCTATTATTTAATCCCTCCGTCCCCTTTACCTAACCTCGACGCCACAATAAGACGCAGCACGAGTGAATTGGGCGTTAAACGTTAGTGAGAGAGATAGATACATCTTTAGCTGAATGGAAGGCTTCACTGTGTGAGTCCGTCGATATCGGGAGTCTTTTTTCACGTAATTCAGTTGTACATAAATGGAAAGCGCCTTTTAGAAGTCTTACGCTCAGAGAAACGGTCGCATGGCGTACTCAAGATCTCCTAGAGCAGTCGCTGCTACTTTACGACTCGAATTATCTTCTGGGTGCTCGCATTCTATTAAGATCAGCCTTTGAAACGGTGGCAATACTTATATACCTGAATCAACTTACTCGGAAGGTGCTATCAGAAACACTTAACTTTCATGAGTTCACGGATAAGACGTCAACGTTGCTGCTTGGGTCTCGTGATGGTTCGACTTCGTATAACGCGGTCAATATTATTACCGTCATAGAAAAATGTGATAAACGATATCCAGGAATTAAAGCGCTATATGCATCGCTATCTGAAAGTGCGCATCCTAACTACGAAGGAACCTGCATTGGCTACTCAATCGTAGATAGAAAGAATTTCACCACAACATTCTCTAACCAGTGGAAGTCGATGTATGGAGAGAACCATATTCAATTTATGGCTCTTTGTATAAATGTGTTCTATGGTGAGTACAATGAAGAATGGCCAGATGCGATCGAGAAGTTAGAAGCGTGGATAATCCAAAATGACGCCCAACTTGAGGCAACCAAAAATGGCGTTTAACAATACGCTCCACCAGACTGCCAAAAGCGCCGCTCCTGTCGTTGCTCTACTTTTGGCGGCAAGAGGGCATTGGCGTTAGATACATAATTCAGAGACTCATGACATGAAAGAAGGCTACGTCTATATTTTGATAAATCCGGCATTACGACGCGATTACCTGAAAATAGGCATGACAAGTAGATCCCCAGAAATTAGAGCGCAAGAGATATCTAAAGGCACGGGGATACCTGCTGAATTTCATGTGGCATACGAAATATGCGTGCCTGATTGCGCAATAGCAGAAGACATTGTCCATAACAGGCTCGATAAATATCGACTAAACGATAATAGAGAGTTTTTTGTTATGCCTCTTAAAGAGGCGATAAATGAGTTAGAAGATGCGTTAGAGGACATAATATATGAAGTAGGAACAAACTTACGATTAGAAGTTGATAAAATATTTTCTCTTATTAAAAGTAATAACAACCAAGTTCCAAAAAAAATAATCGGGGGATTAATACATTCATATATTGGCATTAGTAAATATTTAAAGAACGATAGTGGCTTGGTGTTTCGTGTCGCACTTGTTTCACTGATTTTATCTGGAATACTAGATGATGATGAATCTGATCTACGAGAATATATGGCAAGTTTTGCAGAAAGAAACTTTAATTCCGTAGTAATTGCTTTACCGGATGCTGTTGCCTTAGAAGAAATAGGAGAAACTCTATATTTTCTCCCATACCATGCTTACATCAATCGTATTATTGCATTAGTTTCATTAAACCGCATAAGAGAGGCGGAACAGCTTTCCGCAATTCTTAAAGTTAGACTTTCTGACAAAGAGTTAGATAAGCATGTAGAGCTAAGGAATAAACTCATAGAACAGTATGGTGGGGTTGCCGATCTCATCAAAGACCACAAGGCATTGTAACTCCTGAAAGCATCTAACAAGGTAAAACAATACGGACTTGCTACAGGAAAAAATATGACAGATCTATTTGCTTGATTCAGAAGCCGAATCAAATTGTGAGGACGAGGCTGACCAAGAAAGGTTGAAGAGAAAACGTAGCTTATGAAAAATAGATCTGCCACCATTTTGAACCCGACCTCCTTCGTCAGCGGGTAAGTAAATCGTTAACTCTTATGACAGAACGAATAGTGAAATATTTACCTACACCTGATCGGGCGCAGACGGAAACGCGCGAGGCACCACTTTGGGTATTCCTATTTGATTTACCGTATTTCAATGCTATTAATTGTGGTGTGCTCCCGCCACTTCAGCACTTAAATACTTTCCTCAAGAGTGGAAGCACCGCAGAAGCGTCGTGGGAGCCGTTCGAGATTTCGGTTAAAGAGTATGAGGCGCTTGTACCTCAACTGCTTCAACCCGATCGTGTTTATCTCGAACGATTTACGCAGCAGACATGGCAAGTATTCCAACTTGATCCTTCGCTTGATCAATATACCGATTATGCTCAATGGCAACAAAAGGTTCGTGAAAAGCACCAGCAGTCCTGGGGCCTGCAGATGGCGATGCTTCAACATGAGATGGTCATGTCCGCACACAAGAAGAGCTGACCACTAAAGGAAACCACTAAAGCGGTCTGACACCTTTTTACGTACACGGAGAGGTTATGAAAGAAGAACAAGGAAAGCTAGGCACATTCCCGTATGTAATAGGTGGTGTGTCGTTTATCCCAGGTATAGGAATAATCTTTGGCATTATTGCCATTATTTTGGGGCTGGTCACTAAAAAACTCGGTGGCAAAAAACTCGCAATTATTGGTGCATGTGGCATAGGCTTCAGCGTCATTCTTTACGGCTCACTGATTTATTTTGGGTTCGTACAAAGAGGCGGAGTATATGATGATCTGAGGGCGCAACTAAGTAAAAGCACAATCACATCGCTTGTCCAAACCATCGAATTTTACAAAACACAAAATGGCCAGTATCCAGAGACTTTAGAAGCGTTGCGCAAATCTCTCCCAGAAAACTCCATGGTTTTCGTCTTTGATCCTACGCATGTTCGAATGGGCGGTGAGCCCCGTTATTACCACTATGAACTGAATGATGAGTCCCATTATTATTTGCTAGGCGTAGGTCCTGATGAAAAGCCATACACAAGTGATGATGTATTGCCAAATATCGAAATAAAGCAAAACAGTGGTATTGGCCTACTGATTCACAAAGGTAGTAAAAATGGCTTATAGCAAGTCGCTCGTTGGACCATAAGAAGACGCTACCCTTTCTAGATAAAAAGGGTAGCGTCTCCTTGGAACCCTTCGCCGCGCCCAGACCCCCTTTGACCCTCCGAATTCCGCCCGCTTAAGATATCAGGCTATAATGTCCCTGCGGGTTTATGTCAACATTATAAGGAAGGAACCATCGTGAAGGCTGTTAAGTACATACTCTTGTTGGTAATACTGCTAGTGAGTCATGCCGCTTCCGCCACCGTGCCTGTTTTTTATACCACCGCCGAGAGCAATTCTATACGGAATATCGCGCCTCCCAAAGGTAAGGCCGTCATTTATATCTACCAACGCCAGGGAGACGGTAGGGGTGTCTCACCGACGATCTGGCTCAATGATTATTCGATTGGGCGGCTTGTACCGGGTGCGTTCACCGTCTTGAAGTTGTCACCGGGTCAACTCAGGATTCGTGTGGATGGAGCCGAGCCCGCACGCCTTTCAATGGTGTCGGAAGCAGGGAAGGTTTACCGGTTTCGCCTGGTGGTCACGCAGACCGCTGCCGGTTCCCGGGCACAGCTTACGCAAATAGCTGAGTCCTCCCGCTCCGACATGGTGACGACCCGGTGGATAAAAAATCCACGTACGGTGACTTATACCGCTCCCGCCGCCGTGCCTGCGGTGACCCATGCCGCTTCCGCCGTCGTACCTGTTTTTTATACCACCGCCGAGAGCCAGTCTATACGGAATATCGCGCCTCCCAAAGGTAAGGCCGTCATTTATATCTACCAACGCCAGGGAGATGGTAGGGGTGTCTCACCGACGATCTGGCTCAATGACTATACGATTGGGCGGCTTGTACCGGGTGCGTTCACCGTCTTGAAGTTGTCACCGGGTCAGCTCAGGATTCGTGTTGATGGAACCGAGCCCGCAAGCCTTTCAATGGTTTCGGAAGCGGGCAAGATTTACCGGTTTCGCCTGGTGGTTACGCAGACCGCTGCCGGTTCCCGGGCACAGCTTACGCAAATAGCTGAGTCCTCCCGCTCCGACATGGTGACGACCCGGTGGATCAAAAATCCACGTAAGGTGAACTCGCTTGCAGTCCGGCCACCGGCCAGGACTCCGGCAGCAGCTAAACCCGCTCCAGCCAAGCCTGTCACGAAACCCAAGCCTAAGGCCAAGCCCAGGCCTAAGGCCAAGCCCAGGCCCAGGCCTAAGGCCAAGCCCAGGCCCAGGCCTAAGGCCAAGCCAGATGCGCCCTTGGCGCCAGGTGATTATGGTGTGATGCTTAAGGCCGGTGCGATGACCTTATCCGAGGGCACACAGGTGATCCTTGGCGCCAACAGCCGTTTTGACGACAGCGTATCCGGTCTCTACGCCATCGAGGCTTATTACCAGTTTGACAATGGTCTTACGCTTGGCGCAGAAATTCTGAGATACACGGCAGAGTTCAATACAGTGGGTCTCAACGACACACACAAGATCGATGTCCTCATTCCATCGGCCAACGTGAAAAAGTATTTTCGCATTAACTCAAGTCTGCAGCCCTTTATCGGAGCCGGCATCGGTTACGCCTCAACCAACATCAGTGGTCCGACGCTCGGAGGCGGTACAGAGGGATTT
>BTRG01000003.1:0-72549 GCA_036986275.1 Gammaproteobacteria bacterium
CACCGTTTGCAACCCGAGATAAAGTGCCAGATCGACTACAAACCCGCTGGCCCCCACCAAACCGAACTGGAATAATTCGGATAGAAACGGAAACCTGAATTGATAGAGCCGGCGCAAATGCCGCAGATAACGTACCTGTTCCTGCCAGGACAACTTGCTCTCGCCATGCTGGCGATCAATAAAATGTATGGGCACCTCTCCCGGTTTTCTGAACTCGCCTTTGACCAGTAATTCCAGACCGATCTTGTAACCTATAGGAGAGAGGATGTTGTTCTCAGGCATGTCGCGGTGCCTGAAGGCAAAGAAGCCTGACATGGGATCGTGAATACGTGTTAATGGCAAGGCCAGTAATGTAGCAATACGGGAATTCAGGCGTCTCAACATACCCCAACTTTCATCCAGGCTACCGCCATGGATGTAGCGTGAGCCGATAACAAAATCATTCTCGCCATTGCTCAAACGCTGCAACATTTCTGGAACATTCTTGGCCGGATGAGACAGATCGGCATCCATTACCACAACATAATCGCCACGCGCTTCTTCTATACCGCGCAAGACCGCGGTCGACAATCCCTTATCCTGTTTACGCACAATCATACGTACCGGCAGTTCTTTTGCCAGAGTCAGGCAAATCCCTTCGGAGCCATCCCGAGAGTTGTCATCAACAAAAATGATCTCATAGCTGTGTTGCGCATCATTCATCGCTCGGGCGACGGATTGCGCGACCTTGGGGATATTTTTTACTTCCCGGTATGTGGGGATGACAATAGAGACTTCGATATGAGCAGGCATGACAACTTCTATGATTATTTAATTCTTTTGTTGTTTCTGTTGTTTCATAAATCCGGTAATGGCTGTGCCCAGACTGACAATACCTATCAGCCATTGCATCGGCTTTGCGTCGTAACCCGTTTTATGTCCCAGTATTAACCACACCGCCGCCAGACAGAAAAAACCGGCCAATGCAGTCTGGGCACTTTTGCCTTGCATCATATTCCATTTATTCATCACCATGCCAGCCACCACGGCCGAAAACCAGCCCAGGGCTGCACCCGCGAGCACATCAAGCGGCCAGTGCGCCCCCACCGCCATGCGCGACCAGCCTACCAATATCGCCGCAATCAAAACAGCCACTTTCAGTTTCACCGGCAAGGGTGATACACCTATCAAACCCGCGAGGACAAAAGCACCCGCCGTGTGGCCCGATGGAAAGGCCTTGGCCTTGAGGACAGGGCCTATGATATGGATACTGTCATATGCCAATACGGCAGCCGGACGCAATACACCCAGGCCCCACTTCATTCCATGGATGAGAAAAATTGCGATCAATGCAGCAATAAAACTCATAGCCAGCAATCGTGGATTACGGCCGACAAACAAGGCAGGTAAACTCAGGCTTACCGCGGCATCACCCAGTATCGTAGTGTAGGCCCAAAAGGCATCACCCGGGTACGCAGCCGATGTGTTATTGATCAGGAGAAATAAAGTTTGATTGATATCAAGCATGGACACCCATGCCATAATGACCAGCGCCAGCAAGGGTACGGCATAAGACCATGCCGCGGGGGCGATGTATTGATCATTATTCATGGAAATCAAAACACTGGTAAAAGGAGTATGTGGTCACAATACTGCCATGCACTTTCCAGGGCAGGGCTGACAGCAACTTGCAGGATGTGAACTGACCACGGTCGCCGGTGCGCGGTGTTTTGTATTGAACCGGTACTACCATAATCCCCCGGCTACCCTGCCGTGGCGCACCATACCATAAATCAAATTGATCCATGCGCCGGTCCTGTACCTGCACCACCACAGGCCGGGCATACCAGGCCAGACGACTGGCCAGACTCCAGTTATTCACCAGTAGCACCGGTTCCGGCCCCGGTGTCCCGGCCATCTTCCGGCGGTAGGCCTCGGCCTTGTCTGCCACAACCTGCCAGCCGTATAGCGGTGCGAAGGGGTATTTGTTATCCGGAAACGGCAGCCATGGGATAAACAATTCACTATGCAGGATTAAAATAACAGGAATAGAATACAGCAGCGCTCCCCAGACAATAATACGGCGTGAACGTTGTTGCCAGCCCGTCACCATCCAGTGTGATACTAAAGGCAGCACACTCACCCAGGCCAGGGCCGTCCAGTGCGGCAACGTAATCTCGTATCCGGAGCCCCAGACAAACAACAGCAGTATGGGCAGCAAGGCCAGGAAAGTCAGCCTGACCCCTTTGTGGCGCCATGATTTGCGTAGCGAGAACACGGCAATAATCACGGCGACGTATAAAGCAGGCGAATAGGCAAACATCTGCCCGCCCTGCGAACTCAGTGCCCGCCCTATGGACCAGTCTCTGGGTTTAAACCCATGATTCAACTGATACAGAAACGAAACCCAGTCATGCTGACTGTTCCAGTACAATACCGGCGTGATCAACAACAGGGCAATGACCGTGGCCAGCCAGGCGCCACGATTCCACAACAAACGCCAGCCCAGAATTGGGCCCAGATAAGCCAGCGCGGTAATCACCAGGGCGATGGCTGTATATTTCGATAACCCTGCCAACCCCAGGGAGACACCCAGCAACAACCAGTCCTTTAAGGCATCCTGTTCACCGATGCGGTACAGGGCCAGCAGGCTTAACATGCCAAACAACAACAAGGGTGCTTCCGGTAGCATGGACAGACCGATCAATTGAAACATGATGCCAAGATGCATCATGGCCACACTACACAGTCCCACCCAGGGCGCCGATTCCGGAAAGAGTCTTTGCGAGAGACGATAAAGCACTGCACTGCTGGCCGCAAACAACAACATAGGGATTAAACGCAAGGCAAACTCGCTCTGCGAGAATGGCAATACCAGGGCCTGCAACCAGCCAACTAATGGCGGGTGGTCAAAATAACTCCAGTCCAGGTACCAGGCATATAACGCATAATGTGCTTCATCAGACCCAAGGCCGACACGCCCAGCCACCAACAAATGTAACAGGGTGGATGCGAGGACTATGTATAGTGTCAGGCGTGCGGGGCCTGCGGTTACGAAACGCTGGCGCAGGCTGGCGCCCAGAGACGACAACATGGTATTGAGCTAACCCACCCAGCGACGCGCATTGCGAAACATGCGCATCCATGGACCGTCTTCGCCCCACTCATCAGGATGCCAGGAATAGGTCACGGTACGAAACAAGCGTTCGGGATGCGGCATCATTATCGTAAAACGCCCGTCTACCGTAGTCAGGCCGGTAATGCCATGGGGTGAGCCATTGGGGTTATAGGGATATTGCGGCGTCAGTAGATCGCGATGATCGACGTAACACATGGACACCTGTTTATCGATTATCAACGCCTGCACATCATCCTCGGCCCGAAACTCGGCCCGTCCTTCACCGTGAGCCACCACCACCGGCAACATGGAGCCGGTCATACCCTGAAAGAAGATTGAAGGATTCTCCGGTATCTGTACGCGCACCATACGCGCTTCAAATTGCTCGGAATGGTTGCGCACAAAGTGCGGCCAACGTTCGGCGCCGGGTATCAGATCATGCAAGCTGGACATCATCTGACAACCATTGCAGACGCCCAGGGCAAAACTGTCCGGGCGTTGAAAAAATTCAGAAAACTGATCCCTGGCACGGCTATTAAAGAGTATGGACTTGGCCCAGCCTTCACCCGCACCCAGCACATCACCGTAGGAAAACCCGCCACAGGCCGCCAGACCCTGAAAACTCTCCAGGCTTTTGGCGCCGCTTATGATGTCGCTCATGGTGACATCCACGGCCGTGAAGCCGGCACGATCAAAGGCCGCGGCCATTTCGATATGCCCATTGACGCCCTGTTCGCGCAGAATGGCCATTTGCGGACGCTTGCCCGAGGCAATATAGGGCGCCGCCACATCATCATCTGGATCGAAACTCATTCGTGCCGTCAGGCCAGGTTCCGCAACATCCAGCAAGCGGTCGTATTCTTCCCTGGCGCAGCGAGGGTTGTCGCGCAGGCTTTGCATATGAAAAGTTGTCTCCGACCATGCGCGCTGCAACTCTACACGCGACTCCATGAGAAACAGTGTGCGCTTATTCAATATCGTGATGTTGTCATCATCATTCAATGTGCCAATGACATGTGAATAGCGCGCGAGTCCTGCTTTCTTGAGTGCGCCCATGATGCCATCACGACGATCACGCGGGACTTGCAATACGGCGCCCAGTTCTTCCGTAAACAGACTGGCCAGCGGATTGCTACCCAAATTCTCCAGGTCAACCACCAGACCGGTATGGCCGGCAAAGGCCATTTCACACAAGCAAGCGAACAAGCCGCCATCGGAGCGGTCGTGATAGGCATAGACATAACCCAACTCATTCAGCGCCTGTATGACATGAAAGAACAGTCGCAGGATGCGGGCATCATCGACATCCGGCGCCTCATGACCCATGGTGTTATAGGCCTGCGCCAGGACAGACCCACCCAGCCTGTTTTTACCTTTACCCAAATCGACCAGGATTAAATCGGTCTCACCCTTATTCGTACGCAATTGTGGCGTCAGGGTCTTGCGCACGTCCATTACCGGCGAGAAACCCGAGATAATCAATGATACGGGTGCGGTCACACTATGCACCGTATCCCCCTCTTGCCACACGGTCTTCATGGACATGGAGTCCTTGCCCACCGGTATGGAGATACCCAGTGTATCGCATAGCTCGGTGGCCACGGCCTTGACGGTATCATATAAAGCCGCGTCTTCTCCGGCATGACCGGCGGGCGCCATCCAGTTGGCCGATAACTTCACATCGGAAAGTTTTTCTATTCGGGCCGCGGCAATATTCATCAGCGCCTCAGCCACCGCCATGCGACCGCTGGCAACTGGATCGATCAGGGCCAGGGGTGTACGTTCACCCATGGCCATGGCCTCACCGCTATAGCCGCTATAACCGGAGCTTGTGACAGCGACATCGGCCACTGGCACTTGCCAGGGACCAACCATTTGATCGCGGCAGACCATGCCGGTGACACTGCGGTCACCTATAGTAATCAGAAAGGTCTTGCTGGCCACTGCCGGCATGCGCAATACGCGGTAAGCGGCTTCCTTGGCATCAATCCTGCCTGTATTAAAAACGGGCAGGTCTCGTTTAATCCGTTTGACATCGCGTAACATCTTCGGGGGCTTGCCCAGCAAGGTCGATAACGACATATCTATGGGTCTGTCTTTGCGATCCGATGTATCACCGGCAAACAGACTGTCGTTCAGCAGCAGTCGTTTATCTGCTTGCGCCGTGCCTACGACCGCATAAGGGCAGCGTTCACGTTCACAGGCCGCCTTAAAGATATCCAGCGCGTTTTCACGTATGGCCAGGACATAGCGCTCCTGGGCTTCATTGCACCAGATTTCCATGGGTGCCATACCAGGATGATCGTTCGGTATCTTGCGTAACTCAAACCGGCCACCCTTCTCGGCATCATTCACCAACTCCGGCAGTGCATTGGAAAGCCCGCCGGCACCGACGTCGTGTATCCACATAATGGGATTGGCGTCCGCCAATGAACAACAGTAGTCGATCACTTCCTGACAACGGCGCTGCATTTCCGGATTACCCCGTTGCACCGAGGCAAAGTCCAGGTCTTCGGAACTGGCGCCTGTCGCCATACTGGATGCTGCGCCGCCACCGAGACCGATCAACATGGCCGGACCGCCGAGGACAACAATGGGTGTGTTCGCCGGGAAAGGTTGTTTCCTGACATGCTGGCCACGGATGTTGCCCAGCCCTCCCGCCAGCATAATGGGCTTGTGATAGCCGCGTACTTCACCGGCAACATGCATCTCAAAGGTACGGAAGTAACCGCCGATATTGGGACGGCCAAATTCATTATTAAACGAAGCACCCCCTATGGGGCCTTCCAGCATAATATCGAGCGCGCTGGCGATGCGATCGGGCTTGTCATGATCTGCCTCCCAGGGCTGTTCGGCTCCGGGGATGCGCAGGTTAGATACACTGAAACCTGTTATGCCGGCCTTGGGTTTACTGCCCTGTCCCGTTGCCCCTTCATCGCGTATCTCGCCACCAGAACCCGTTGCCGCACCCGGAAAAGGTGAAATGGCCGTGGGATGATTGTGGGTCTCCACTTTCATCAGGATATGGTTGTCCAGCTCTTCATACCCATACTCGCGGGTTTGTGGGTCGGGGCAAAAACGACCATGATGAAAGCCTTCGATCACCGAGGCATTATCGGCATAGGCCACCAAGGTGCCCTGGGGATGTTTTTTATGGCTCTGCCGTATCATGTCGAACAGGGATGAGGGCTGTGACTGTCCGTTTATAATCCAGTCCGCATTGAAAATTTTATGCCGACAATGTTCCGAGTTGGCCTGGGCGAACATCATCAACTCCACATCGGTAGGATTACGTTTTTCCTCTGCGTAATACGCATAGAGATAATCCATTTCATCTTCTGACAATGCCATACCCAAACTGTTATTGGCATCAATCAGCGCCTGTATACCCTGCCCCAGAACATCCACCAACATCAATATTGCCGGTTCGGCCTCATCAAACAAACTATCTGCCTGCTCAAAACCATCGTTGACTTGCTCGGTCATACGATCATGCAGCAGATCCAGAACACTGGCACGCTCATCTTTGCTCAAGGCATCGGTGCTGGTAGCTATATGCCAGGCCACACCACGCTCTATACGCAATACAGGCTGGAGACCACAATTACGGGCAATATCCGTCGCCTTGGATGACCACGGTGAAATAGTGCCCATACGCGGTGTCACCAGTATGGTCACATCCTTTTCTGTTGAGACTGTATCTTCAGGACCATAGGTAAGAATTTTTTCGAGAGCCTTACACTGCTCCTGACTCAGCGTTTCTGACAAGGCGACGAAATGCCAGTATCGTGCTGATACATTCGTCACCGTGGCCACTATACCCCGCAGGGCGCGCAGCATTTTTTCCTTGCGAAAATCCGATAACGCAGATCGACCGGCCAGATGAACTATATGAGATGTGCTCTTCTTGTTAGACAATGAAACGATACTCCGCGTACTCAGCCGGCGATTCCCGCAGACAGGCTCATGCTATATCACACCAGGGCAGGCCACGCTCCTGTTCGGCGACCTTGATATTGTTGTGCTCACAACCCAGCACATCGCTGAGCGCTGTTTGTGCCAGGTAGGGCGTATTGTTTTTCTCACTCAGATGCGCTGTCACCATATGCTGTAAATTGCCGGTATCAAGCTGCGCCAATAATGCCGCCGCCATTTCATTATTGAGGTGACCGTACTCACCGCCGACGCGCGCCTTGAGTGAGGGTGGATAGACGCCTTCCATCAGCATATCGCGATCATGGTTGCATTCGATCACCAGGCTGTCGCACCCATCCAGTTGATCCTTGATATGCGTCGTAATGCTGCCCGTGTCGGTCAAAATACCCAGCCGTCGTTCCTGTGCTGAAAAAACAAACTGACTCGGCTCCAGCGCATCATGCGGTACCGGAAAAGGCTGCACATCAATCTCACCCACGGAAAAGGTTTTATGCGGGCAGAAAATATGTAACTCCGGTAACTTGCCCAGCCTTTCCTGTGTGGCACGATAGGTGCCCGCAGTCATCCATACAGGCAGGGAATACTGGCGAGCCACCACGCCCACACCATTAATATGATCACCATGCTCATGTGTCACGAGAATAGCGCTGATGTGGGAACCCTCGTAATCAAGCATACGCAAACGCGTTGTGGTCTCACGGGCAGAAAACCCGCAATCCAGCATCAGACAGGTATCGCCGGATTCAATCAGGGCCGCATTGCCCCGGCTACCGCTTCCGAGAAAAGCAAACCGCATCGTCGGTGGATTGCCTATGTGCATCCCCTTTCAGAATTATTGTAATTGTTGGGAAAGTAATCTCAGAATTTTCTCACTCGTAGCGCTGGAAGCGACCACGCCCTGACGGTTCAGCACGCGCACTTCACTGCCGTTTTCCCTTGCTTGAATACTGATCTGAAAATATTCCTCATCAGCGTCATCATCATCGTCAAACAATCCGCCAAACAAACCTTTGCTACTCTTAGCACCAGCAGGATCAATGTAATGCACATAATAAATGTTAGCGGCACGATCACGGTCCTGTACTGTGAATCCCACTCGATCCAGTGAAATACCCACACGACGCCAGGCCTGCTCCAGTGGATCAGCCAGCAACAGTACCATCTGGCCCTGCTCGTCTTTCTTGAACGTGACCGCCGGTACATCATTCCTGATTGTGTCACCAACCTGTATGGCATCGTCTTTACTGCTGCCAAGATAGACCATCAACAGCTTTAACAACTCGGCTTCCAGCTCCGGGTCAGCGGCCCTGGGCTGCCACAGGGTCTCCACCGCGTCGGTAGCGCCTCCGGCGACAACGACTTCTTCCATGCCTCGATGACTGATAAAGACCTCCATGGTACCGGTAACATTGCCATGCTCCAGACGAAAACGAAATTGATCCTTTAGACCCGTTGAGTAAAGCGCCCCAAGTGCTTCAGTAAACCAGCCTTGCACCGCACCCAGGCTGAGACTGCCGTCATTCTCTTTCCAGTTGGTTTCCAGTATGCCGGTTTCGGGGTTTTGCAAAGTAATCTCGAAATCCAGCTTACGGATAAAGCCCTTCAGCTTGAACCAGAGGGGCTCGGCCTCTGCCTTCACTACCAGCCAACGCTGCGAACCGGCGCGCCGCATCTCAAAACCCTCATATCGGGGCAGCAGGGATTCCGTGATCTTGACGACGGGGTCGCGCTTGCGCGATTCCAGCGCCACCGCACTACTGGTCCTGACAGGGAGTGAGCTTTCATTGGGCAGGGCCGACAGACCAGGCGGTACTTCCAGCGGGGGGCGTATAGCGGCGCTGGTATAGTCCTTCTCTTTTGTACTGGAACAACCACCCAGAATAAGGGCCGGCAGCAACACTATCGACAATAGAAATTTATTCATATAACAAAAACTCTCCTGGAGTGACCTAACTATTCAAAATCCCGGCCTGTTGCATGGCCTGTTGCAAGGGCCCCTGACATGATTCGGACAACTCGGTGAGAGGCAGGCGAATATGCCCCTCCATCAGGCCCATACGGGCGACGGCCCATTTGACTGGAATGGGGTTGGACTCCAGGAACAGGTTGGTATGCAGCGGCACCAGGCCGTCATTAATTTCCCGTGCCCCGGCATCATCACCGGCCAGTGCGGCCTCGCACATCCGGCTCATGGCATTGGGTGCGATATTGGCCGTCACCGAAATATTGCCCCTGGCGCCGAGCAGTATCAGATCCAGTGCCGTGGCATCATCACCGGAATAGACCTCGATCTGCTCACCACAGCGGCTAAGGATGTCACGGCTACGGTCCAGATCACCGGTGGCCTCCTTGATACCTATTATATTGGGTATCACCGCCAGCCGTGCCACGGTCTCCGGCAACATGTCACAGGCGGTACGGCCCGGGACGTTGTAGAGTATCTGTGGCACATCCACGGCCTCGGCCACGGCCTTGTGATGCAAGTACAGCCCTTCCTGGGTGGGTTTATTATAATAGGGTGTCACCAGCAGACAGGCATCGGCCCCGGCCTGTTGCGCACAACGGGTCAGCGCTATGGCCTCGGTCGTGGAATTGGCGCCGGTCCCCGCAATGATGGGGATACGACCGGCGGCATGCTCCACTGCGTCGCGTATGAGCTGGCAATGCTCCCCCATGTCCAGCGTCGCGGATTCACCGGTGGTGCCGGCCACGACCACGGCATGGGTAGCATTTTCGATGTGAAAATCCAGCAGGCGCTTGAATGCAGGCACATCAACAGCACCGCTTTCCTGCATTGGCGTTACCAACGCCACCATACTTCCGTGAAACATGATCTAAAGCCCGTCTGGGTGTGGAGTAGACCCGGATGGTACTGATACCACCGGGCCCTGACAAGCGAGAGCCGATATCGATGGCGGCATAAGATTTCCTGCTTGGCGCGCCCTTGTTCCCGGGAGTAAGCTCGCCCTTATTGTCAATCAGGGTCGTAAATATGGCATCAGAAGATCCCGGCGTACGCGAAATACGCATCAATCCCATCGTCCCGTCCGAGTCCGTGCTAGTGGCCACCGCCCGCGGCATGCGGCCAAAAAAGGCCGAGGAACCCGCCCCTCGTGATACACGCCAACATGTCGAGACCTGTCCCTTTTGCCGCGGCAATGAGAGCATGACACCGCCGGAGATTGCTGCCTACCCTGCCGATGACGATTGGCAGATTCGTATTGTTGAGAATCTCTACCCGGTGCTGGGTGATGACCGCCAGAACCCCAATTTCAGTTTCGGCCTGCAGCAAACCATAGACGGATACGGCCGCCACGAGGTCATTATTGATAATGCCGGCCACGGCGTCGCCATCCATGAAATGGAACAGGCCCATCTGGCCATGTTGTTCAATGCCTACCGCGAACGCATGATACAGCTCTATGCCTCGGATGAGCGCTTGCGGTACGTGCTGGTATTCAAGAATTTTGGTCCGGCCGCCGGCGCCAGCATCCCTCATACCCACAGCCAGATTATTGCCACGCCCGTAATACCGGAGAATGTGCAGGCGGAGGTCATGAACAGCCGCAGCTATTTCCAAAAACACAATCACTGCATCTTTTGTTCCCTGATTGATGAGGCGCTGACGTTTGAAGCAACGATTTACGACAGGGAATCCGGTGAGATACGGCGCAAGATTGATGTCGGCCAATACATCATAGAACGCACTGAAAAGTTTATTGCCATCAAACCCTTCGCCAGTCGTTATGAATGGGAAGTACACATCCTGCCGCTGCATCACGGGGCCGATTTCCTGCACACAGCGAAAGAAGATATGGATGACCTGGCACTGATTATGCGCCGTACCATGGCGCGGCTGGATGCGGTGCTGGGGGGCGCCCAGTATAACTATTTCCTGCATTCACTACCACATGCCAGCGACTGCAAGGAATGTGAGGCCAGTTATCACTGGCACCTGGAAATTTGTCCACGCACCAGCATCCCGACGGGTTTTGAATTGGGCTCTGGCCTGTTTGTCAATACCCTCAGCCCGGAAGATGCCGCGCAACAATTGCGCCAGACCCATATTGATTAAATTTGATTAATCAGGCCGCAGCAGTCGCGGTTACACACTCTCAACCTGTAATTGTACACCGATGACACCTGTCACCCTGACCTGCGCCCCTTTAGGTAGATCCGGTCCATTGACTTTCCAGGTCGTATCATCGACTTTTATTTTCCCCACACCATTGACGATGGGTCGCTCCAGCACAAAGGTGCGGTTGATATATTGCTCGCCTCGCCGATTCAGAGCAGGCTGATCTGATGGAATAGGGTGTAACTTGAGATAGCGTCGGCCAATGACTATGGTGACAACGGACAATATCGAAAATACCAGTACCTGTACCTCCCAACTCATGGTCGGCATGATCCAAAGCAACACGCCCACCGCGGCAGCCGAGACCCCCATCCACAGAAAGAAGGTGCCGGGGGCCAGCATTTCCAGGGTGATTAACGCCACCGCCAGTATCCACCAGTGCCAGAAAACAATATCGTTAATCCATTCCATATCCGCTCCCTAACCCTTATCGCCTTTTGCAAAGGCGGCTTTGGCAATCTCGGTAATACCGCCTAGAGCACCGATCACATTGCCGGCTTCCAACGGCATAAACAACACCTTTTCGTTGGGTGACATGGCGATATCACGCAAGGCATCGACGTACTTGGTGGCGACAAAATAGTTAATGGATTGAATGTCGCCTTCCGCGATGGCCTTGGAAACCATATTTGTGGCCTTGGCCTCGGCCTCAGCGGAGCGCTCCCTGGCCTCGGCATCACGGAATGCGGCTTCCTTTCTGCCTTCGGCCTCCAGTATGGCGGCCCGCTTCTCGCCATCGGCCTTCAGGATTTCCGCCTGTTTCAGACCCTCGGCTTCCAGTATCGCCGCACGCTTTTCACGCTCGGCCTTCATTTGTCGCGCCATGGCATCGACCAGATCCCTGGGTGGTGAGATGTCTTTAATTTCAATGCGTGTCACTTTCACGCCCCAGGGCGCAGTGGCTTCGTCCACGACCTGCAGCAAGCGCGCATTAATGTCATCACGCTTTGACAACAACTCATCCAGGTCCATGGAGCCCATCACCGTACGGATGTTGGTCATGGTGAGATTGAGAATGGCGCGCGACAGATTATTCACCTCGTAGGCAGCCATGGCTGCATCCAGTATCTGGAAAAAGACCACGCCATCGACACGCACCATGGCATTGTCTTTGGTGATGACCTCTTGCGAGGGTACATCCACCACCGTTTCCATCATGTTCAGTTTGGAACCGATGCGGTCAATGACCGGTATAATAATATGCAAACCGGGCCGCAAGGTCCGTGTGTATCTACCAAAACGTTCAACAGTGTATTCATTGCCCTGAGGAACTGTTTTAATCCCCATGACAATCAGAATGACTACCAATGTAAATATCGAATAAACAAATATCGTTATAATATCCATAATTTCTCCTGGCCTCCTTTGTTTATGACGTAAACACTACAGTCATGTTTTCTACAGCATCTATCAAGAACTCTGATAATTCCTCATGCATGCTGGCCTGCCCAATCCGAAATGAGATCAGCCGTTTTCATAATATGTGTCTCATTTGACAACAAGTGATCAGCGCCTTGCAACAGTTCCAGGCGCTTGGGTCCGGCCATGGCATCATAGAGTCTTCTGCCATGATCGATATCGACCGTTTCATCTTCAGGTGAATGTATAATCAACAAAGGCAATTCCAATGTTTGCAAGATCTTGACCGTGTCGAATTCACCTTTCTCAAAGAAGTTTTCATTTACAGTAAAGACTGTACCCCCAAGCGAAAACGTGGCCTCTCCTTTTTCTGCTATATCAGATCGCAAATGATCGAATATCTGTAATACATGATCTCTATCGAAGGGTGCCGCAATCACAGCCGCGCATTTGGCGCTGTTAATGTTCCCGGCTGCGTGCAGTATGGCTGCACCCCCCAAGGAATGACCAATCAATAATTCCGGCGCCTGATTCCTGGACGCCATAAAGTCGGCTACATCCAGGATATCAGAAACATTGCTACTAAAATTTGTATCCCTGAAATCACCTTC
This sequence comes from Gammaproteobacteria bacterium, assembly GCA_036986275.1. GTDB lineage: Bacteria > Pseudomonadota > Gammaproteobacteria > Acidiferrobacterales > SZUA-150 > BTRG01. The sequence continues at coordinate 13,142 of BTRG01000003.1, forward strand.
ACTATTGCCTAAACCGGTGAAATCAAATCGCAACACAGCGATACCTGCTTCACCCAGGTGACGTGAAAGTGACAATATAAACTTCAGGTTCTTGCCACAGGTAAAACAGTGCGCAAACAAGGCAACCATCCCCGGGCTGCCTGTATCGGGCAGGTCGAGTTCTGCACTTAAGGTATGCCCGGCAGTTGTTGGAATGCGTAATCTTTCTTTTATCAATGTTTCTCAAGCTATAGTTTCTGTTGTATAACGTGAGACTGACAGCGTATCCGACCAATAGTCCATGGGCAATCCTGCCTTGAGCTTTAACTGCTTCAGAAAAGACCCAGGATCAGGAATGGACTCCCAAACCGAAGGCAGGAATGTTCCCCTCTGACCCTGATCGGTCAGTATGAGCCCGTCAATTCCAGACTGCAATTGCTGTATCAGGTCACTCTCATCAGAGAATGTAATGGGTTCAGGTCGTGATAATACCGAGATGCTTATTTCCAGGACGCTGAATTCTTCTATTGTAAGCGGCGGAAAACGAGGATCACGAAACGCGGCAGCAAACGCATGTTCCACGACATCCTCTACCAGAAACTGATAAGGCTCCAGTGTACCTATACAACCACGCAACTGTCCATTATGCTGCAATGTAACAAAACTTGCGCCCTGGACCTGCAAGGCAGATGAATAGCGCGTTACATCTATTGCTAATTTCTTTCCCAGCAAACCCTGCTGTATAGACTCCCGGGCCAGGGTTTTAAGCAATGCTTTATCATACTCGTCCAGGTAATGTTTAATGCAGGACATAGGCACCATACCCCACTACCTGATCCCTGGCACCGGCTGTATCACCGGAGTTTCTCAAATCCAGAATATCCAAAGTCATATTGTGTTTGCCTGCGGCATACAATAAACCCCGCACCGGGTTGCGGCCACAGGCCTGATCATGCGCAAGATCGTTATAACGCAATGCCTTGATGGCTTCGCTTGTCTCGGCATCCATCCTTTGCGCTGTTTGATAATCGTTATAGTGACTCAGATCGGTACTCACTACTATCAAAGTTTCTTCCCCACCCCATAACACCTCCAGTACTTCCGCTACTTGTTCGGGAGTCGTCTCGCCCACGACCAATGGAATTAATGAAAAATCACTTAACAGGGTTTGCAGGAAAGGCAAATGGACTTCCAGGCTATGCTCAGCGGCATGTGCCGCATCATTTGTAGTGATTTGTGGAAACTTATGCAGAGCTGTCATGGTTTCGGTTTCCAGCGCGACCTCTCCCAGTGGAGACGCAAAAACATCGGCTTCAGGCAAGGCCAGACCACGTAACGGAACCCGATGTGAGGGTCCCAACAATATGACACGTTTTATTGTGCTTGCTAAAGGTTTAAGTAAGACATAGGCGCTGGCCGCCACGGCGCCAGAGTAGATGTATCCAGCATGGGGGACTATCAGTGCTTTGGGGGGATTACCGGGCGTGGTCTGCGTGTTGTCCAGGAACGTTTCAATGACCCGCTTCAACTCTTTCGAGTTGCCTGGATAAAACAACCCCGCTACCGCCGGCCTGCGAACTCGAGTCATATCAACCTCGTCTATCAGCTCAGCGACTAATATGGAGGCCAAGCCACTGTTTTTCAACCCTCTTGTCTTTTCGGAGACATGGCAGCATATAGTAGGAATACTCAGATTCTGGAGTGAATCATTGCCTGCACCGATGTCGAAACTTGATTCAACTATTGTCGCCACGAAATACTGGCACCGGCTTGATGACGGCCGCCTGCAGTGCGACCTGTGTCCACGATACTGCAAATTAAAAGAGGGCCAACAGGGCCTTTGTTTTGTTCGTGCTAACCACAATAATCAAATCGTGCTAACAACTTATGGGCGCTCCAGTGGCTTCTGCATAGACCCGATAGAAAAGAAACCCCTGCACCATTTTCTTCCAGGTACCAGTGTACTGTCTTTTGGAACCGCAGGATGCAACCTGGCCTGCAAGTTTTGCCAGAACTGGGACATTAGCAAATCACGGGAAATGGATACCCTGGCCGACAGCGCCAGCCCGGAGGTAATTGCGCGCGCGGCACAGCAACTCGGCGCCCGCAGTGTGGCCTTCACTTATAACGATCCTGTGATATTTCATGAGTATGCGATTGATGTCGCACAGGCCTGCCACAAAGTCGATATCAAAACCGTCGCTGTCACGGCCGGCTATGTCTGCGCGGAACCACGGGAAGAATTTTATCGGTACATGGATGCGGCCAATATTGACCTAAAGGGATTTAATGAGGACTTTTACTTCAAACTGACCGGCGCGCATCTGGCGCCGGTACTGGAGACCCTGGAGCATGTAAAGCATCACACCGGCACCTGGCTGGAGATCACGACACTTCTGATCCCCGGAAAAAACGACAGTAATGAAGAACTGGAAACAATGAGTACATGGATCAAGGAACACCTGGGGCCGGATGTTCCCCTGCACTTCAGTGCCTTCCATCCGGACTGGCGTATGCGGGATATTCCGGCGACCCCCGCGGAGACACTGACCCGGGCTCGTGAGATTGCCATACAAATGGGCCTGCGTTACGTCTATACCGGAAACGTGCATGACAAAATGGGTGGCAGCACTTATTGCCATCATTGTGGTGCTTTGTTGATCGAGCGCGACTGGTATCAACTCGGACAATGGCAACTGGAAGATGGAAAATGCCTGCAATGCGGTACAGATTGCGCGGGCGTATTTGAACCGGCGCCCGGGGAATGGGGGGCACGGCGTTTACCTGTTCATCTGGCCCACTTTCAATAACCCAAATACCTGCGGCAACCCAATATTCAACTGTTTTCCCTCTGGCGCGCACAGCAGTATAATAACCTGATACATTCAACTTCAGCTTATATCTCAGGAAGTGATTCATGGGTTCACCCAAGATTGGCAAGGTCATTGCCGATGCCAAGGTCATTGCCACCGGCAATCAAGCCTTCAAGCTCTCCGAACTCCGAGGCCACAATGTAGTGTTGTATTTCTACCCTAAAGACAACACGCCTGGCTGCACAACTGAGGGCCAGGACTTTCAGGATAACGCACTAAAGTTCAAACAGCGAAACACCATCATCCTTGGTGTATCACGGGACAGTCTGGCCTCACACGAAAAATTCAAGGCCAAACAAAACTTTCGCTTTGATCTCATCAGTGACGAAGATGAAAAGCTCTGTAAGAAATTTGATGTCATCAAGGAGAAGACTCTGTATGGAAAAAAATATATGGGTATAGAGCGCAGCACATTCATCATCGACGAAAAAGGTGTTCTCCGTGCCGAGTTTCGTAAGGTCAAGGTTGGCGGCCACATCAAGGCCGTGCTGGAAGAAATCAGGAAACTTAAATGAAGCATGGTATTTCTTAAATCCGTGAAACCGCTTGAAAAGAAAATCTTCGTCATCGACACCAATGTGTTGATGCATGATCCCATGGCGATTTATCGTTTCGATGAGCACGATATCTATATTCCTATCGCGGTACTGGAAGAACTGGACAAGGCCAATAAAGGTCTATCAGAGGTTGCGCGCAATGTAAGGCAAGTGAGCCTCTACCTCGATGAACTGATAGCAAAAGCCAACAGTGACTTGTCACAAGGCCTGGCCTTGCCGGCGATAGGTGATCTTCCTGCCGGGCGCTTGTATTTTCATATGGAGGCTGTGCGCACCTCCATGCCCAACGGGATCAATCCTGATAATCCTGACAATATCCTGTTGGGCGTAACCCATGATCTGGACAAACAGCACCCAAACAACGAAGTCATTCTGGTCAGCAAGGATATCAACTTGCGCATCAAGGCCCATGCACTGGGTATAAAAGCCGAAGATTATTCCAGCGACCAGGTTATTGATGATGCAGATCTGCTTTATGCCGGCAGCGTCGTGCTTGATGTTGAATTCTGGAATACGCATAGCAAGGACATGGATTCCTGGACCGAAGGAGGCCGTACTTATTACCGTCTTAGTGGCCCTGCCATGGAACAATGGGCGCCTAACCAGTTTCTCTTTTCTGATACCGGGTCACCCTTTAATGCGATCGTAAGAGAGATAAATGAAAAAGGTGCGATAGTCGAGCGCGTCCTTGACTACAGCCAGAAAAAAAATAATGTCTGGGGCATCACTGCGCGCAATACAGAACAGAGCTTTGCCTTGAATCTGCTTATGGATCCAGATGTAGATTTTGTTTCACTGCTGGGACAAGCCGGTACCGGCAAGACCCTGCTGACACTGGCCGCCGCGCTAACGCAAACGTTGGACGATAAACTTTATTCCGATATCATTGTTACACGCATGACCGTGCCCGTAGGAGAAGACATCGGCTTCCTCCCCGGTACCGAGGAAGAAAAAATGGAACCCTGGATGGGGGCGCTGGAAGACAATATTGAAGTGCTCCAGGGCCAAAGCAGTGAGGAAGGCGCCTGGGGCAAAGCGGCCACACAAAGTCTGTTGCGCAACCGTATACACGTCAAGTCGCTTAACTTTATGCGCGGTCGCACCTTCCAGAAGAAATTTCTTATTATTGATGAAGCACAGAACCTGAGTCCACACCAACTCAAGACACTGATTACGCGTGCCGGTCCCGGTAGCAAGGTGGTGTGCCTGGGGAATATTGCGCAGATAGATACACCCTATTTGACCGAAACGACATCGGGCCTGACTTATGTCGTGGACCGTTTTCGGGGCTGGCAACACAGCGGCCACATCACCTTGCAGCGCGGTGAACGCTCGCGACTGGCCGACCAGGCCAATGCGGTACTCTAATCCGAATCGGGCGTATTATATTTCTCATAATATCGCCCAAACAAACTCTCCAGATCATCTATGACACTGACGACATCCCGGCCTTGCAGGATATGCGAGGACATCAACTCTGAGGATTCATTCAGCAACTTGGCAGTATCCAACATTGGGTATGTGGCTATCAGGCGCTGAATAGCCAGCACCACGGATTCCTGTTCGGGCCTGGGAAGGTCCAAAGGTTCCCGCGGGATCGCCGGCTCATCAACCTGCCCATACTTTTCAACAAGGAACTCCGCATAATCCAGTAACTGCGCGGCAACATCCTCCGGCAAGGCATCGGCCAGTGTCTTCAGGCGATGCAACTGCTCTTGCTTCATCAGGAATAACTGCAGGGGCTAACGGCTAGTGGAGGCGCGACGTTCGCAATGTTCTCGTGCAAAGTCCATGAACTCTTCCATGGCGCGCAGACGAAACTTCTGTCGCTGATAAACGATGGAGAATGGACGTTCCAGCAGAGGATCCAACGGTATGGCCACCAGCGTACCCAGCTTCAGTTCCTTGTGTACCGTTGCACGCGAAACCACGGAAATGCCCAGACCCGCTTCGACAACACTCTTGACAGCTTCCGGACTGCCGACTTCCAGGCTTATTTGCATATCCTGAATGGATACGCCATTTTGCTCCAGGTGCGCACGGATAAATTCCAGCGTACCGGAACCTTCCTCACGACAGACAAAAGGCTGACTAACAATATCACTGACAGGCACCGAGGAATACTTGGCGTAAGGATGATCGGGTGGACATATAAACACCAGTTTGTCGTGCCAACACACTTCTACCGCAAGGTTCTTGTTAGCGATGGGGGATTCGACAATGCCAACGTCCACCGAATTGTTCTCCACCATATGCACTACACCCAGGGAATTGGAGACATTCAGGCGGATATTTACACTGGGATAACGTTCCTTGAATTCACCCAACAGGCCTGGCAATACATACTCGGCAATCGTGGTGCTGGCGCCAATAATCAGGATACCACTGATATCTCCAGTCAGTTCGCGTACCCGTACGTCCATCTCGTTATATAAGGAAACAATACGCTCGGCATAGTCAAACACGCGTTCACCCGCTACCGTAAGACTGATGCGATTATGGGTGCGGTCAAACAGACGTGTATTGAAATACTCTTCAAGCTGGCGAATCTGAAATGTCACCGCCGGCTGCGTCATGTGCAAGGTCTCGGCGGCCTTGGTAAAACTGAGCAAACGTGCAACGGTATGAAAAACCTGTAGTCGACGATCAGCCATTTTTTTCTCTAGTACCCCTGACGAATAATGCCACGTATGCTAACCCACACTACCACCCAGTGTATCAAGCCTGGGCAACATCAGGGGAAATTTAATTAATTAAATTAAGTCAGGACCTAGAACCCTTCCAGTTTCAGCTTCAGGTCTGTTGGACTGCTGGCATATTGAAGTGCAGTGTCTTCGTCAACAACCCTTCTCTTCACCAGGTCAAAGAGAGAGGCATCAAAACTCAACATACCTTCGGCCTTGCTGCCTTTCTTGATCAGATCCGACAACTCCTTAATCTTTAATGGATCAAGAATATACTCACGCGCCAGTTGGGAGATGGTCATGATTTCACAGGCCACGGCCCGGCCACCATCTATTTTCGGCACCAGCCTTTGTGACACCACACCACGCAGGTTTTGCGCCAACTTTGCGCGCATACTCACCTGCGCTTCCGGGGGAAAGGCCGTGATAATTCGTGACACCGTCTCCGCTGCACCGGGCGAATGCACTGTCGACAGAACCATGTGACCGGTTTCAGCTGCTGTCAAGGCAGTCTCTATGGTTTCCGGATCACGCATTTCGCCCAGGAGAATGATATCCGGGTCTTCACGCATGGCGGCGCGCATGGCATCGGCAAAACTGTTGGCATCTATACCGATTTCGCGCTGGGTAATAATAGAACGTCTCTCGGTAAACAGAAATTCTATCGGGTCTTCGATGGTAATAATATGACGCGCCTTGGCCTCGTTGATCATATTAATAAGTGAAGCCATGGTTGTGGACTTACCGCTACCGGTAGCACCCGTCATCAATATTAGCCCGCGCTCATGGGACATCAGGGTAGGCACGATATCGGGTAATCCAAGACCCTGCGGGTTAGGGATTTCACTGTTAATTACACGCAGCACCATGCCGATACTGCCGCGCTGAAAAAAGATGTTGGCACGAACACGGCCAATGTCCTTAAAGCCTATGGATAAATCCACCTGATGATTGTGCTCGAACTCTTCCAGGTTCTTGGCAGTCATCATGGTATTGGAGAGTTTATCCATAAAGTCCGGTGGGAACGGCTTGATATCACGCACCGGACGCAAAACACCATCCACACGCAAGATGGGATGATTGCGCGTACGCAAGTGTATATCCGATGCCTTGTATCGAACCGCTAACGCCAGAATCTGGCCAAGGATCTTTAAGGGATCGGCACCAGCAGGGTCAATCGCACCGGGTTTGACGTCTTCTGCCATAGTGTCTGCTCTTAATGGATTGTTATGGATTTCCTGTAATTGAAGCAGCTAATCGGCGAGTGTTCAATGTGACGCAGAGCACCGATCAGCATCCATTCTGACCGGCGTTACATTGGGTAGCAACTAGAAATCTTCTATTGAGAAACCTTTTTCAGGTTTGTAGCCGGCTACGGCTTCCAGGGCAGTCTTAATACCTCCCGGCGAGCTCATGATTTTAGTAAAACCATGCTCTCCCATCATGGCCGTATCCGGGAAATGTACGGCGATACGAAAGCGTCCTGCCAAGGCGATCACGTCTTTACCCTGAACCATTAATTCGTATGGCAGATAGGGTGTGGACCGTGGGAGTTTGTAATCAATGATATCCATGATCTCTTTATCCGTATCCTTGCTGCCCTTATTCACGCCATCCCCCTTGGGAATGGCCACACCAAAAACGCTCACCGACTTACCTGGCAAATCCACGCGATACACTTGTTGGGTACCGCCCTTGCCGGCAGCAAGGTTGGCCATAACGGTGGCCAGCGCCTTCTCGTGTGATGCAAATTTATTCAGCAGGCTAATGTCATTAAAGTACGGCATAAACATGGCGTAGTGATAGTTGCCCGGCGCCAGTTGTTCGGGCGTCAACCCTTCGGCGCCAAAGGCCCCTTCGGCACCCAATGCCTTTTGCAGCTTCTCCGACACGACTGCAAGGGAGCCCAGACCATAGGCCGTCCCCATATACGTCGGATTGAGGTAAGCCACTTGCCAGACACCATTTTCCTCCGTCACCGAGGCCCTTACCACAACACCGAATCCACCGTTCTTGGCTTTAGATGCCGCGGCCAGTAAATCATCCGATGTGACGCCAATCACAGTGGCCGCAACATAGGGTTTGTATGTCCCCACCACCTTAAAGCCTTGGGCCACGAGCGCCAGTTTGACCTGAGCGACCACCTGGGCTTCACCACCCTCGAATGAATTACCCTTAATAAACGGCTTCAACACGCCGGCATAACTGATTGTACCGACGCCCAGGAACAGCACCAGTAAAATACCCAATAATGTAATAATTTTTTTCATGATCACTTCCTCCTCAAGTAAAGAAGGGCTGGTTCAACCAGCCCTTCAGTCTTAAGCTATATCAATTATTATTCGCCCTTAGAATACATAACTATACATCAGCTGACTGTTGGTCTGGCTGTGGGTGACTTCTACGCCTTTGCCGGTGGGTGTGCTCTGACCGTAATCAGTAGTCTGTGATACAGGCGGTGCATATGCCAGTGAGAAATTAATATTTGATACATCGCTCATGACATAACCGACGCCAAGCGTTACATGGTTTTTAATAATCGCTGGAAACAATGGATTCATGTATTCATCCGGTACCGGATTGTTAGCCAGATTGAGACCTGCACGCAACGTCAGAGGATCAGAGACCTTATAGGCGGCGCCGATCAGCAAGACGTTTTGATCTTCCCAGTCCTGATTCAAGTTCATATCCATGGCAGCACCACCGAAGGCCGCGGCACCTGGGTCTGCCTGAACGGCGTCCGCAACAAAGGACATATTGAAATCCTGCATCACCTTGGACCACATGATACGTTTGTAGTCAGCCGCAATCATTAGCTTATCAGAAACATCATAAGCCGCACCAAAGGCGATAATCTCAGGCCACTGGAAATCTTTAATCTTGACTTCGCCACTTACCGCTACCTTTTGTGTAAACGCCGGGTTGATCGTGCCGTTCGGGGCGCCACCTACACCAGCGTCATTGCCATTTATGCTAAAACTAACTTCAGCGTCACTGGCCTTCATGTCCCCCAGGCTGGTCTTGCTATGATAACTGCCGCCCAGCTTCAATTTACCAATTTTGTAAGTGCCACCGATTTTGCCGCCGAAACCGGTCGAGCCCGCGGAACCCGTAAAATCACTGTCATCGGAAAAATCAAACCTGGCCCAATTGACGGGTCCGTCTGGATCCAGCATTCCACCGGAGATCATCCCAGCAAACCCCTGCACCATGGTGCCCGAGGCACTACCAAATTTCTGGGTACCGCCGAGTGCGGCGACCATGTCACCGAATTGAGCGCCACCGACATCCATCTGCAGATCCATGCCGGCCCAGACAAAATCCACTGAGCCGCCTACGGTAAAATTTTCATTGACGGTATAGGCCAGGGGCACAAGAAAGCGGCCCACGCCTACCTCTGAACGCACCGTCTCACCTGAAGCAAAGGGTGCACCACCGGTCATAAAGGCGCCATTGTCATACTCAGTGCCCATACCGCCTTGGGAATAAACACCGAACCCATACGAAACCTTGCCGCTACGCTTGACATAACCTAAAGCCGGCATGATAAAGAGACTTGAAGACGAGCTTTCATCGGTGGCGCCAAAGGCCGCTGCACCTGCCGGCGCATCTGACGCGATGTCGGGCCCCAGCGTGCCTATGGCTACATCCAGTCGACTCTCGCCTTCATGCATCAAGCCCAATGTCGCCGGATTGTTCATCATGGCAGCCGAACCATTATCCCAGGCCATGGATGCACCGCCCATGCCTGTTGCCTCGGGACCATAGCCCTCGAGATTCATACCGTTTGTAGCCAGCACGCTGACAGGTGCAGCACCCAATGCTACCAGCGCGGCGACGGTTATTGTTTTCTTGGTTATAATATTAAGCATTGTTCCTCCTCAGCCATCACACGTTATTTTCGTGATTACGACGCATTGCAGTTTTGCTTCCATCACCCCTGCAAGACTATTTCTAAAAGTTATGGCAAGCCCGCCATGACGATACAAGCGGGGAAAATATTCCCCTCTCTGTAGTAGAATGTCAATATTTAATTTAATACTGATATAAGAAATTTGAATCCACAAATAGACAGTCCGCGGCATAAAAAAAGGGGTGTGCAAGGCACGCCCCTTTCCGAATTATCCCTGCCTGACCCGATCAAATATACAATTGAATATCCGTATCGCCGGCAAATCCCAGGAAGGTTGAGGCGCCTCCAAAGTCCACACCACCAATGAAATCAGTCTCTTTAAAATCAAACAGGTCGACCGTCATCTGACAGCCTATCATCTTGACCCCGGCTTCCAGGCACAGATCGCGCAGCTCACCGACACTGGCCACACCCTTTGACTTCATCGTTTGCTTCATCATCATAGTCATAATACTTTCCATGCCCGGGATAGCTGTCCCTAGCACAGGGAACCATTTGTCCATACCCATAGGCATGGGCATACCCGGATTCCCCAAGGGACTTACCTTCAGCTTCAGCTTCTTCTTCAATAATTGCAGGCCATAGAAAGTGAAAAAGATTTCCACTTCATAGCCCAATGCCGCGGCAGTAGAGGCCAATATGAAAGGGGGATAGGCCCAATCCAGCGTGCCCTTGGTGGCAATGATTGCCATTTTCTTGTTAGCCATTTCTCCTCTCCTCGCCGGAACGCCGGCTTCAACAACAAAAATTAGCGAACAACAGCACTTCGAAACCACCCAACCCTCTGGTGCATGTATTTAGTTATGTAATTATATGTCCGAAGTGCTTCAACTACGGCAAACTAACCGGCCTTCTTAATAAGGAAGGTGAACTCCCCGTTCTCTTCTCCCGATTCCATTAACTCATTTCCGGTCTGCTTGGCAAACGCCTGGAAATCCTTGACTGAACCGGGGTCGGTGGCAATGATCCTTAGGACCTGACCACCGCTGAGCTCATTCAGTGCTTTCTTGGCACGCAAAATAGGCAGCGGGCAGTTCAATCCACGAGCATCAAGTTCTTGATCAAAAGTAGACATTATTTTCTCCTTAAAGACAGATACAACTAAACATATAGGTTCAATATTAACAAACCAATTTCATAGAAACCTTGTTCATAGGCCAGGCAGATACCCCACTCTGGCCATGTAACGGCTAGCGCGCTATCTTAGCCAGCCTGCTCTGGATTACAAGATACGTCCAGTACTTTGCGGCACCGATTTGAATCCAGCAAGCCTGAGCAACAATTCAAACAATCCAGGGAACAAAGCACCTGTTGCCGAATCTTAATAAGGATATTGATGAGCATAAATTAGTATATTAGCAAATAATCAAGTAGCAAGATTGCGCCCATTGAGCGGATAAAGCAAATTCTCCAATACTTTATGGCCTAAACCCTTCCGACCTTGAATATTAAATTTTTTATAATCAATGCTTTATAATGTAGCCCTTTAAAACTGTCACCAGCATCTCTACAGTAATGTCATGACCCTGACCCAGCGCTACAGCAACATAAAAAGAGGCTTGTTAAGCCTGCTACTCCTGGTATCACCCATTCTGGTAGCCGGCAACCCCCTGCCCGATCTCGGCGACCAATCCGGAGCCATTATCTCCCCCTATGAGGAACGCCAGCTGGGTGAGGGCGTGATGCGACAGGCACGTCAGAACTTGACCTTCATCAATGATCCTGAACTGCTGAGCTACCTGCAATCCCTGGGAGGGCGTATTGCAACTCGGAGTGAAGGGGCTCAAGAAACGTATCAATTTTTTCTTGTCGACGATAGTGCTATCAATGCCTTTGCTGTGCCTGGCGGTTTTATCACTGTACACACGGGCCTGATCAAGATGGCAGAGTCTGAAGCCGAGCTGGCGTCGGTGTTGGCGCACGAGATTGCCCACATCTCTCAACGCCACATCCCTCGTATTATGGCGGCGCAGCAAAACACCGGTGGCCAAACCATGCTGGCCTTGTTGGCCGCCATCATGCTGGCGCAAGCGGGTGAATACGAAGCCGGCGAAGCCGCGCTGGCGCTGACGGCGGCAAGCCTGACCCAAAAAAGCATTAACTTCACACGCAGCCATGAAGAAGAGGCCGATCGTGTCGGTACACAGCTATTGATAAAATCAGGCTACAGCGCCCATGCCATGCCACAATTCTTTAAGCGTCTGATGAACTGGGGCCGCATTTATGAAACCAATTTGCCTGAATTCCTACGCACTCATCCACTGACTAACCGCCGGATAACAGAGGCCGAAGACAGGGCGGCACCCTACCCGGACACACCGGCAAAACCCAGCTCTGACTTTCATCACTTCAAGGCAAAAATTCGCGCTATCACCGAAGAACAACCCGGGCAGGCCGTGGCAGTATTCGCTGACAACCTGAAAAACAAGCGATATAAAATCGAAACAGCTGAGCGCTACGGCTACACCCTGGCATTGCTGCGGGCAAAGCGCTTCGACGCAGCGCGCAAACAAATCTCTCCATTGCGAACTCGTTACCCCGAGCGGGTTCAGTATGCCGTTGTGCAGGCAGAAATCGAGATGGCCGCCAGGAACTATGACAAGGCCCTTGCCTATTATGCGACTGCCCTGGAACGCCACCCCTCTCATCCCGGGTTATTACAAAGCTATGCCAATGCCCTGCTCAAAACAGGCAAACCGACAATGGCGTACAAAATCAGCAAACAGGCTATCCGGCAGCAACCAGACAATCCTGCGCTGTATAAAATTCTGGCGACAGCGGCCGGCGAAACAGGAAAAAAACTGGAGGCACATCAGGCCCTGGCCGAGCACTATTATCTCGGTGGTAATCGACAATCCGCCATCCAGCAGCTTGAGATAGCCAGCCGATATGCGGGTAAAAATGATTACTTGCAAGCCAGCCTTTCTGCCCGCATCAAGGAACTCCAGGAGGAGTCCAAACGACTGCAACAACATTGAGCTCCACCGAAATCAGGTCGTTGGCCTCCTCTCCCTGACTGCTTCATTGACTCTTGAGGGCTTGCTATCACAGGCCAGATAGGTATGCTATTGCGTCTGCGTCGCCATAAGCCTGTTACTGTCAAATCGTAGCGCGTCCAAAGTGACACAAATAACCACAAGCCGGACCACCGGTCTCGCACATAATCGAGAACATAGGAGGAGAAATGCGGTACACCGCCAAAATCATAGCTGGAGCCAGTACGCTCGCCATCTTACTGGGTGGTTTCCTGGCCCCCGCCCAAAGCTTCGCTGTGGGTGAAATGCCGAGCAAAAAAGTCTGCAAATCAACCACCGATCGCGTTGTAAAGGGTGGCTGCATCATGACCGATCGAAAGAAAGGCAACTGCATGGGTTGTCACCAGTTCAAAGGACTGGAAAAGACCCGTTTGCAAGCCGGTAATATTGCCCCACCCCTGGTCGCCATGAAACAGCGTTTTCCGGATAAGGCCAAACTGCGTCAGCAGGTTTGGGATGCCACCAGCATCAATCCCAAATCGTCCATGCCTCCCTTTGGCAAGCACAGCATCTTATCTGGAAAGGATATCGATCTTATCGTCGACTTCCTCTACACCTTATAGGTCGGCAACGCTGGTCTTTGATAATATTCGAATCAGGAGAAAACTCGTGAACACGATGAAACGTAGAACCTTTCTAAAGGGCACCTTAGCCAGCGGCGTTGTCGCTGTAGCAGCAGGCAGTGGTCTGCTACGCCCGACCGAAGCGCTGGCCGCTGCATGGCCCAAGAGCGCATTCAAGTCCAAGACTGTTGCGCAGGCTATGAAGTCTCTATATGGCAGCAGCTCTGCATCCAGCAGCAAGGCCATTAAGATCAAGGCCCCAATACAGGCAGAAAATGGATCGGTTGTCCCCATCTCTGTCTCCACGACCCTGCCCAAGGTTCAAGGAATTGGAGTGTTGGTAGAAAAGAATCCTGTCCCTCTGGCAACGGCCGTTACCATGACTGGTGCTGCCGGCTTTTACAGCGCCCGCATCAAAATGGGTAAAACCTCTCCGATCCGCGTTGTAGTGAAATCGGGCGGCAAGCTGCACATGGCCAAGAAAACCATCAAGGTCACGGTGGGTGGTTGCGGCGGCTAATGCCGCGAGTCCATCCCTATTGATATAGATTCTAGAGAGGAAAGAAACATGGCTAGATTAACCAAAATCAAAACTCGTCCTAAGGGCGACAAGACCGAGATCCTGGTCTTGGTAAATCATCCTATGGAAACCGGTAATCGCAAGAACAAAAAGACCAAGAAAAAAATTCCTGCACATTACATCCAAAAGATGACTTTCAAGGTAGATGGTAAGCAAGTCGCTGATGCCGATCTTGGACCGGCTGTCTCCAAGAACCCCTTGGTAGGTATACGTGTCAATGCCAAGAAGGGCGCCAAAGTGGCTGTTTCTTGGTCTGACAACAAGGGTGAGAAGGGTGGCGCCAACGCTACTGTTTAGAGATAATTATTCGAAAAATCGATTGTTGTAGCGATAATAGCAAGTGGCATAAGCCGGGAATAAATATAACCCAGCGAACCACAATCACAGGAGGAGCAGAAAATGAGAAAACTGATCGTTTTGTTAACGGCGATCGCTGTAATGAGTGGCTTATCAGTAGCTGCTCATGCCACGCCAGAAAAGGACCTGAAAGATTTCAGGGCCTTTTACAAGAAGAAATTTCCCAAGGTGAAGTTTGATGCCTATGCCGACGGCCTCTATGTCTTACCGGGCGCGGAAGACCGTCGCGCAGAGTGGGAAGCTATCATGGAATTTCCTCCTTATGAAATTGCCCTCGACAAAGGCAAAAAATTCTGGAAGAAAAACAAACTGGCCAGTTGTTTCAAGAATAGCGGTAAAGGCATTGCCCAAAATTACCCTTACTGGGACAAGAAAAAAGGCGAAGTCCGCACCCTCGAGCTGGACATCAACGACTGCCTGAAGAAAAAGGGCAAAAAACCGATCAAGAACCTGAAGAAAGGCAAAATGGCCCAGGTTGCCGCTTACATGAAGTCATTGTCTAATGGCAAGCGTATCAAGATCGACCTGTCTGACCCGGGTGCACGCAAGGCCTATGAAAAAGGTAAGAAGTTTTTCTGGGCACGTCGCGGTCAGTTGAACTTCTCCTGCTCACAGTGCCATATCGACAACGCTGGCAAGTTTGTGGGGGGTAACCTCCTTAGCGCCGCTTTGGGTCATGGTGTGGGCTTCCCGGCCTACCGTTCCAAATGGGGCGGTCTGGGCACCATCCATCGTCGTTATCAGGGTTGCAACAAGCAGGTACGTGCCAATCCCCTGAAACCCCAGAGCAAGGCCTACCGCGCGCTGGAACTGTATGAGGCTTATATGAATACAGGTCTGCCGGTCAAGGCGCCTAGCCAACGATTCTAAAAACAGCACAATTATCATTCACAACTCTATGGCCCGGTCTTGATTGACCGGGCTTTTTTTTAAACTCAATCTTCGGTCGGGTAATAAAACGCGGCTAGTCAAATCCACTGCGGGGGCATAAAATGAAGTCCTGCTGGCAAATAATCGAACTTTTTTCAGCAAACGAAAACACCAACGCGGGAATGAATTATTCCTTTGGTGCGTCTAGCACCAGAACGTAAAACTAAAACTTGGGGAGACGTAGACATGAGTCTATCAAGACGTGAATTCTTACAACTGCTGGCCGTGGCCAGTGCTGCCGGCATCAACCTCTCTGGCTGCGATAAAAAACAGGCAGCCACGCCCAGCAAGGGTCCGGCCAATCTCTATGAAGTACCCGCCTTTGGCAATGTCTCTTTCATACACTTTACCGACTGCCATGCGCAGCTTTTGCCTATCTACTTTCGCGAGCCCAATATCAACATCGGTATCGCCGGAGCAAAGGGCAAGCCGCCTCACGTCGTCGGGGAGGCCTTCCTGAAGGAATTTGGTATCACCCCCGATTCAATTGAAGCCCATGCCTTGACCTATTTAAACTTCGAACAGGCCTCACGTAAATACGGCAAGGTCGGTGGCTTCGCGCATTTGGCCACCCTGGTTAAGAACATCCGGGCCCAACGGCCCGGCGGCAGCTTGCTGCTGGACGGTGGCGACACCTGGCAGGGCTCAGGCACTGCACTATGGACCAAGGGTCAGGACATGGTCGACGCCTGCAAACAATTGGGTGTCGACATCATGACCGGTCACTGGGAATTCACCCAGGGCGCCGATCGTGTTAAGGAAATCATTGCCAAGGACCTCAAGGGTCATATCGACTTTGTTGCCCAAAACGTTGTCGACAATACCTTTGAAGACCCTATCTTCGAGCCCTACACTATCAAGGAAATGAACGGCGTTTCTGTCGCCGTCATTGGCCAGGCTTTTCCGTACACACCGATTGCCAACCCCCGTTATCTCATCCCCGAATGGAGTTTCGGTATCCGTGACGACCGCATGCAGGAAATGGTGAATGAAGCGCGCGGCAAGGGCGCCTCGGTAGTGGTAGTGCTGTCACATAACGGCATGGACGTTGACCTCAAAATGGCCAGCCGCGTCACCGGCATTGATGCCATCATGGGTGGACACACCCACGATGCCATACCCGGCCCCAGCATTATAAATAATGCCGGCGGCAAGACCCTGGTCATCAACTCCGGCTCCAATGGTAAATTCCTGTCTGTGCTCGACTTTGACGTCAAGGACGGCAAGGTTGCTGACTACCGCTTCAAGCTGTTGCCGGTCTTCTCCAATCTGCTGGAGCCCGACGCCGAGATGTCTGCCTATATTGAGAAGGTTCGCGCACCCTATAAGAGCAAACTGGAAGAGCAACTGGCCATTACCGACAGTCTGCTCTACCGCCGCGGCAACTTTAATGGTACCTATGATCAACTCATCGTCGATGCCATGCTGGAAGTCCAGGACGCCGATATCGCGTTCTCTCCCGGTTTTCGCTGGGGCACCAGTCTGTTACCGGGCGACCCGATCACGATGGAGAGACTGCTGGATCAAACCGCCATCACCTACGGGACTTCTACACTGAACGAAATGAAGGGCGAGCAATTGAAAGTGATACTGGAAGATATCGCCGACAACCTGTTCCACGAGGATCCCTATTACCAGATGGGTGGCGACATGGTACGTATCGGCGGTTTGAAGTATTCCATCGCACCTACCAACAAGATTGGTAACCGTATTTTAGATATGGAGCTTAATGGCAAACCCATAGACGCCAACAAGAAATACAAGGTCGCCGGCTGGGCCAGTGTTCAGGAACAACCTGAAGGAAAACCCCAGATCTGGGACGTGGTGGCGGAATACTTGCGCGACAAAAAGACTGTCAGCATCAAGGAACTCAACGAACCCAAGGTCAAGGGATTGGTGCAAAACCCGGGCTATATTCCCACGTCTTCCCTGTAAGCCGTATCTGGACCAATGCACACGGAAGTGGCGCAAGGATGCGCGGCAACGGCCAGAAAAACCCGGTCTCCTTTAACAGGGAACCGGGTTTTTTATTTTCTGCTTAGCGCACTCGATAGCGTTTGCCCTCGGATTTCTTTAAGTCTATCTTGACGCGCTGACGCGACCAGCCATGCACCTTATCGTGGGCCTCGATGTAGATACTGGAAACAGATTTCGGGATCGTGATCTGGCCCAGGCGGCGTGTAAAGGGTTGTTCATCGACATGCGGATGAAACAGGGTGCGGGTTGCCAATACCTCTCCACCCGGTGTGACCACGCGCCAGGCATCGGCATAATGATCCCAGCCTGTATCCCCATGCTTAAGAGTGGTAGTTGCCCGCCAGTGACTGCCTTGTTTCACCAGCTCCACGTTTACGATTTCCACCTCAGCGGCCATCCCGGTCTGACTTGCGAGTAACAACAACCACGATATGGCCATCCCGGCAAATTTACTGTTCACATACCCTCCACTGAACCCCTTAGCCAATCTCGTCCTATGGTGACAGATCGACCTTATCATTTTCCGCCTATTCTGGCGTCCACCCATAATCCCAGGTTAACTCATTGATTTTCAATAGCTTCTTTCGGTAATGGTCTGACTGGGAATTTGCAAAAAGCAGCATTTACCACATTCCCGGCGACGTAGGCTTAAGGTAGAATCCCTCATTCGTCTTTTCGAGGTTAGTAGCAAGGGGAATTCATAATGTCTGCGAAACATCCTATCGTCGCCATCACTGGCTCTTCGGGCGCAGGGACGACGACGGTAAAACGTGCCTTCGAACATATTTTCTGGCGCGAGAAAATCAACCCGGTCGTCATTGAGGGTGACAGCTTCCACCGTTACGACAGAGTGGCCATGAAGGAAGCAATGGCCGAGGCCGAAGGCAATCGGTCATTCAGTCATTTTGGCGAAGACGCCAATCTCTTCGATAAACTCGAAGAGCTGTTTAAACAATATGGTGAAACCGGTACCGGCCAGCGCCGCTTCTATCTGCATAGCAGTGAAGAAGCCGAGCCCTATCAACAAGAACCTGGCACCTTCACTCCCTGGGAAGATATACCTGATGGCACCGATCTTTTGTTCTACGAAGGCCTGCATGGTGGTGTCGTAACTGAAAAATCCAACGTCGCCCAGTGGGTCGATCTTCTGGTGGGCGTGGTTCCCATAGTGAATCTGGAATGGATTCAAAAAATTCATCGGGACACCGCCGAGCGTGGATATTCTCCGGAAGCGGTCACCGATACCATACTGCGCCGCATGCCAGACTACGTGAATGCCATCACACCGCAGTTCTCGCGTACGGACGTGAACTTCCAGCGTGTACCCACAGTGGATACTTCCAATCCATTCATCTCACGCGACATCCCGACACCTGATGAAAGTTTTGTGGTCATCCGCTTCCGTGATCCCAGCAAAAAGGATTTTCCTTACCTGCTGCAAATGCTGGATGGGGCCTTCATGTCCCGACCCAACACTCTGGTTGTGCCAGGCGGAAAAATGGGCTTCGCGATGGAGGTGATTCTCAAGCCAATCATCCATGAGTTGATGGAAAAGAAACAAAAAGCTCAATAAATTAGTAAACTGTAATACGCATAACGGGCAGGCCTGGTTCCTGCTTTTTTTGCGAGCTTCACTCGCTCGGCTACTATAATTTTACGCTATGATCTGATTATAAGTATTCGCACCACACCAGCTATTAATGAAAAAGAAAATTCCGGTCTCTGAAATTCGCAAAGGTATGTATATCGCTGAGCTGGACAGGCCCTGGATAGAAACACCCTTCCTGTTCCAGGGGTTCGAGATCAGCGACGACAATGAAATTGAACAGCTCTTGGCGCATTGCCAGACCGTATATATAGATACAGAGCAGGGCCTGGATACTGATCCGCAGGACAGGCTGGGGCCATGGCACATCCAGACCACGGAGGCCGATGAAGAAGAAAAGGCCCGTAAACTGGATGCTGAACTCAAGGAAAAAGCAGCAACTGCAAGTAAGCGGCCACCCACTTACAGCGACACTACTGCCCTGGAAGAAGAGCTTGAACCCGCCAGGGAAGCACAAAACAAGACCCGCAACATCATTTACAGCATTTTGGAAGATGTGCGCCTGGGGAAAAGCATAGACACGGTAGCGGCCAAGCATGCTGTCGGAGATATGACGGAAAGTATTATTCGTAATCCCGATGCCCTGATCTGCCTGAGCGAACTCAAAAACAAGGACGAATATACCGCCCTGCACAGCCTGCGTGTCTGTATCTTTGCACTCGCCTTCGGGCGCCACCTGGGCTACCCCAAAGCGCAACTCAATTTACTGGGCCTGGGTGCTGTATTGCACGATGTTGGCAAGATGCGAGTATCGAACGACATCCTCAATAAACCGGAAGCCTTAACCGAGCAGGAATTCGCAATCATGATGAGCCATGTACCGGAAGGCGTGAAAGTACTCCAAAACGCCAAAGATATCTCACCCATGGCCATAGATGTTGCCCGTTTCCACCACGAGCGCTTCGATGGCAGCGGCTATGCCAGCGGCACCAAGGGGTCGGAAATAAGTGAATTCGGACTGATCGGGGCCATTGTAGATTGCTATGACGCCATCACCAGCGATCGCGTCTACCATAAGGGGATGTCCTCGCATGACGCCCTGAAACGTATGTATGAATGGCGTACCAAAGATTTCCATCCCATACTCATTGAACAATTTATTCAATGCATGGGAATTTACCCGATAGGCAGCCTGGTGGAAATGAATACGGGCAGTATCGGCGTGGTCGTCACCATCAATCGTAAACGCAGACTGAGGCCCAAGGTTAATCTTGTGCTCACTGCCGACAAACAAGCCTACACCTCGAGGAAAATCATCGATCTCAGCACACAGCCGGAAGATGAAAACGGGCAGGCACTGGAAATCAAGAAAGTGCTGGCCTCAGGGACGTATGGCGTCAGTGCCTCTGACTACCTGCCCATACGTTAAGCCAATGGCCAGCAAGCCAGCTCTTCATAAGTGACACCACCCTGCGGTTGGGGAACTGAACGCAGCAGGACAAATTGCCCTATATGCCAGCATATAGGGCTTTTCAGACACCATTCGGAGGCCGAGGCCCCAGAACCCCGCCACAGCGTGAGATGCGGAATATAGGGGCGATCGGCTACCTCCAGACCACATTCACCGGCAACATCGACCAGGTGCTGAAACAAGGCCTCCATGGGTCTGGGAACTGCTTGCCGGTCTGCTGTCAGTACTACCGCCCTTGAATGGCCCCAAAACTCTACATGATCGAGACAAAGATCAAACGGAGACAGTTCACCCTGGCCAGAGGTGGCAAGCAGGAAGTTTTTTTGTGAATCAGAGACATTACCCAGAAACAGCAGTGTGATATGCCAGTTTTGCCTATCAATCAGACGATAAGCGGCGGCAGGCTGGGTCCGGGTCCAACGGCTAAGTGTGTGGCGAACCGTCTTATCAGGCCATAGGGCAAAAAACAGGCATTCCGTCATTTTTCCACCCCTAAAACCTGCGGACGATAGGCTAGACATAGCATGAAGCACGACAAACACATGCATCCGGGCACCCAAAGCGTATCAATGAAACTTGAACCAGAATATGAAGTTACGCCTCTATATGACGAATTTTCCATGTATTTCTTCTTTACAAAGCTCAGATGCTGACATATTCTAAAAACGATATGTAACATTTTGGCGGCCAGATTCGCCATCAAGCGGGGGTCTTGGGGATGTTGACTGTAACACCCTGAACGACTGCCAGCCCTAAGGATGTAACATGCAAGTAAGAAAAATAGCCAGACTCGTACTTTTTATTGCCTTTTTTGCCTATTTGGCCCCCTCCCACGCCCGGGAACTGGGGGGTGACGGCCGTTTCTACTGGGGGATAGACATATTTCAGGCCGAAACAGTAGCCACAAGGGCTGAGGTGACTGACGATACCCTCAATACCACTATCGTCGTCGACGGCACCTTCAAGAGCGATGAGGATATTAATGCCTATGCGCTCAAATTTGGCTATGAATTCACCAACTTCCTGGGCGTTGAAATCCATTATTCCCAGGCCGACGAAGTTGAAACCACGTTGGCCGATGGCAGCGTCCTCTCATCTAAAATTGATTATGCGGGATCTGCCTTCATTCGCGCCCAATACCCTTTCGAGAAAATCAAGCTCTATATGCTTGTCGGCGGCACCTACGCACAATGGAGCGCCGACTGTAACAGTGCATCGGGCTGCGGCGGTGCATTCACCACTGGCCCCGAGACGGCGCCGGTGGCTGTTGGCCCGGTCTCACTCAAGGAAACCCAGGCGGGCCTGGCCTATGGCGCCGGCATGGAAGTCTATGGCAGCCCTTACACCGGATTTAATATCAGCTGGATTAAATACCTTGATCGGGACACCTTCGAGCAAACCGCGGTGGGCGTTGGTTTCTTCCATCACTTTGATTTCCCACGCATTTTCCGCCGCTTCTAATTTTACTCCACCCCGATCAAAAAAAGCCGCACTACCATATTTCGTCACATCATCCAGAATGAACACTGTCAGGATAAAGCTGCGGAAATAAATAAGCAGCAGTTCCTACCGGTATACCGAGCCGTACGGACCCTTTTGGTGAATCTGAAACCAATAAGTCTTCTTCTAACAACCGCTTTAGAACTTCGCGAGCTGATCGTTCCGGCAAACCTGTAATCCTGGGTGCCTCTCCACGCGCAAACTCACCTCGTATTAACGCTTCTTGCAATAGAAATGCCGATTGAGGTTTTAAAGGATCTGTCCCAGGCACCATACCTTGTCCCCTTAAAGCCACATAACCTCTAACACGATCAACAAGGCCGTCCAGTTGCACCAAACTGTCCATATAGTTGATTTGATCAAGACAGGTTTCGAGGAAGAACCGGCAAAACCGGTTGAGCCCATCAAGCAAGAGATTGCCGCGACCATCCAGGTCCCCACGCCGTAGCGCGTCCGCATTTGCCAGCAGCGCCATGTAATCGTCTCGACTGCGCGCCAAACCCCGACCCGCGGACCACAGCATCCATCCATCTAGTCCGGCGCGCGCGAACCCGGCGTCTGTAAAGAGACGCACAACGCGGCCATTGCCATCCAGGTACGGGTGAATCCAGGCCAGCCGGTGATGGGCAGCGGCAACGGCCAATAGCTTATTGTGGCCGCTGAATCGTGTAGCTTCATAAAATTCGGCGAACCTGGCCATAAACGCGGATAACATTTTGGGGGATGGCGCCATGTGAATACCAACCTCAACATCCAGCTCACGTAACTTGCCGCCCTCGACATACGCCTTTTCGCCGGTTTTCTCATTTTTTACCCACTTAAAATCTTCAGGCAGGCGGTCATAGAACTCTCGGTGGAGCCAGCAGAGGAAATCGCTTGAAGTCGGGCTTAATTCTGGTTCCTCCTGCAAGCGCCGCTCCATTACGCGCTGTACTTCGATAAGGATCAGGCTTTCCGTCTGAAGGTTGCGTTTTGCGGGATCTTTGAAATAGTCCCGCTTCATTGCACGCTCGATATCCAGCGGATGGGTGTTGTGCCCCTCAATCAGGTTCGAATAATAGCTTTTAATGACTCTCAGGAGATGGCCTACGGTAACTGCACTTGTCGGATGTAAACGAGCCCCGAGCGCAGCTGAACGGCTGTAGATATTCACTGCTAAATCAGGCAGATCGCCTGCTTCAGGCATCAGGGGCTCCATTGCGCCTGGACTGCTGTACATTTTGCCGATCCTATTGCCGATTTGAGTATCACATAATATACTGTTTTATATATGAGAATGCCAATATTTTCTTAATTTATGCCGGTATTTCTGCCGATCCTATTGCCGAAGCAGTCTAGACTGCTTCGGCTTCAACTATATTAATATAAAGTCATAACTATCTGTTTTATTTAATCTATTTATAGCCATTTTATGTTTTTAGCCAGGAGGTAGAAGCTGAAAAAATTAACCTGAGACTGATAAAAAATAACATATTTGGTCATTTTATGATTCCAGCCCATGGTCATGTGACGGGTTAAGTCATAATTCCGGGCTGAACCCAGACTAGGCGAAGACGCGATCCGGTTTGGTGGTAAAGTAACATTATAAAGAAGCCATGGATGGCCGGTAAAAGCGAAATACAAATGGAACGTGCGCACCATATTCTAAAAAATACCTTCGGCTACAACAAGTTCCGCCATCATCAGGCCGATGTTATTGAGGCCCTGCTGACGGGCCGCGATGTGTTGACGTTGATGCCCACGGGTGGAGGCAAGTCCCTCTGTTACCAGATTCCGGCGCTATTGCGTGACGGTACCGGCATTGTTGTTTCGCCGTTGATAGCGTTAATGCAGGACCAAGTGGATGCCCTCAGGCAGTTGGGCATTCGTGCCGCCTTTCTCAACTCCTCTCAGGACCCCACCAGCCAGCAACAAACCGAGGCCGCGCTGCTCGCAGGTGAGCTGGATATTCTGTACCTGGCCCCAGAACGGTTGCTGACCGAACGCATGCTGGGCCTGCTGGATCAGGCACGGATTGCCCTATTCGCCGTTGACGAGGCGCATTGTGTGTCCCAGTGGGGACACGACTTCCGCAAGGAGTATCAGCAGCTGTATATGTTGCATGAGCGTTATCCCGCTATCCCGCGGATCGCGTTGACGGCCACGGCTGACGCACGCACGCGTGGCGAAATCATCGAACAACTCAAGCTGCATGAAGCCGCAGTCTTCATCAACAGCTTCGATCGCCCCAATATTCATTACGCCATCAACGAGGGGCAGAATGCCCGCGAGCAATTGTGGCGGTTTATCGAGCAACATCATCCACGGGACGCCGGCATCGTCTACTGCCTGTCACGCAAAAAGGTGGAGAGCACCGCCGAGTGGTTACAGGCAAAGGGGCGGCAGGCACTGCCCTACCATGCCGGTCTGCCGGACGAGACCCGCCGCCTGCACCAGCAGCGATTTTTGCGCGAGGAGGGACTGATCATCGTCGCCACCATCGCCTTCGGCATGGGCATCGACAAACCCAACGTGCGTTTTGTCGCCCACCTCAACCTGCCCAAGAGTATCGAGGCCTATTACCAGGAGACCGGGCGCGCCGGGCGCGATGGCGAACCCGCCAGTGCCTGGATGGCCTATGGTCTGCAGGATGTCATTACCCTGCGCCAGTTTGTGCAACAGACCGATGCCGCTGAACAATTCAAACAAGTCGCCCACAACAAGCTGGAATCCATGCTCGGCCTGTGCGAGCTGATTGGCTGCCGCCGTCAGGCGCTGCTTGCCTACTTTGGCGAAAACCTGGGCAAGCCCTGTGGCAACTGCGATAACTGCGTTCATCCGCCGCAAACCTGGGACGGCACGGAGGCAGCGCGGAAGGCGCTCTCTTGTGTCTACCGCACCGGCCAGCGTTTTGGTGTCAACTATATCGTCGGCGTGCTGACCGGCAAGGACGATGAACGTATCCAGCATAATCGGCACGACCAGCTCAGCACCTACGGTATTGGCGCCGAACACAGCGCCGTGGAGTGGCGCGGCATCTTCCGCCAGCTTATCGCCCAGAGTCACCTTGATGTGGATGTGGAGGGTTACGGCGCACTCAAACTCACCGGCAAATGCCGCCCGCTGTTGCGCGGTGAAATGCAGCTTGATCTGCGCATACCGGCCAAGCCCGAAAAGAGTAAAGACAAGTCCAGCCAAAAGGCACGGGGTATGCGTGCCTGCGATGAGCCGCTGTTCGATGCCCTACGCGCCCTGCGTCTCCAGCTTGCCAGGAAACAGGGCGTACCACCCTATGTCATTTTTCACGACAAGACCTTGCAGGAAATGGCGCGCACCCGCCCCACCAGCGCCGAACAAATGCGCTTCATCTCCGGCGTCGGCGAACAGAAACTCGAACGCTATGGCTCGCAATTTATGGACGAGATTGCAAAACATCCGCTGCCGGCTTTGCTCGATAACGATCTCAGCGACACCATCAACGAAACCCTGTTGCTGTACCAACAGGGCAAGGACGTAGAGGCCATCGCCAGTGAGCGCGGCCTGAAACCCTCCACGATTTATACGCACTTCGCCGAAACGGCGGAAACCGGCCTGCTGGACCCGCGTGAACTCTTGCCTCTGGACGATACCCAGTACACCGAAATCGTCAACACGCTTGAAATGCTGGATACAAAAAAGAAGGGTAGCCTGAAACCGGCCTTTGAGACCCTGGACGAGAAGTACGACTATGGCATTCTACGTTGTGTACTGGCAGGCCTGTAGGATGCGGTGAGGCACGAACCGCATCGATCAAGGGGTATCATCTTGTGACAGATGCGGTTCCTTCGTCACCACATCCTACAAAATCCAATAACAATCAAGACACATGACCGAATACCGCGGAGCAAAGCCCGCGTAGGATGCGGTGAAGACAAGACTCAATCTGCGAAAGCAGGTCCTTTATTTCGACTTGGAAGCCGCTTTTTATGGATGAAATGCACGCTTTAAACCAATGCGCTGGAATGCGCGTTTGACCGCCTCAGTGGTGAGGCCGGGGAATATCTGGTCGTGGATGCTGCGCGGGAGTTCGGTCGCCGCGATCCTTATTCATGCAAATGCTCTTATCGCTTTCTCAATCCCTGAGCAAATTCTCGACGACACCGCGGATCTTGCTACGGATCTTCTTTACCGCGGATTGTGACCAGTTTTCGAGCGCCGGGATGTACTTGCGGTCACCTGACACTTCGATCCGGTCAAGCAGGTGAATGAGGACCTCGCGGTGGCTATCGTTCAGCCATGCTAGATCAGGGGCGGAATCACCGGATGCAATCAGGTGGTCCAACTTTCTCTGGAGTTCAGCCGCATAGGTCTTCTTCTCTATTTCCCAGCCACGCGGGGTATAGGCCAGCAAGGGAAGACGGTAGTCGTATTCGATAGCGAAGTAGTTGTTGATAATGAGCCAGTCAATGCGGGAAAGGATCTGTTGCAAGCTCAATGTGCGAAGGGCCCCGAAAGCTGGCGATTGATCCAGACTCAGGTCTTGAAGCTTTTTTTCCCGCGAACCCTTAAGGACTTTGGCCAAAAGGGAACGGCCACCACGCATAATTAACTCATCGGCGCCACGCAATATGATGGCGATTTCCTGTGCCGGGAGATGAGCGATGCCCTGGGCGTCGAGCAAGACTGGAACGTGGCGGACTTTTCGACTCATGAGGTCATACGAATGGATAAATTTTACATAAGCTCGGCGCTTGCCGCGGTATCTTCCACCATCCCGGCCAACAAAACATGATCGGCAAGCATCAGTGTTTCTCCAACCTCAGTTCTTCCCACATCCAGCGGCTGTCGTACGGCTCTTGTCCCTGGTTGGCGGCGCGGCGCAATTCATTGTTTTCCAGATATTTTAACCATTCGATGACCTTTTCCCGTCCTTTTTTACTCTTGGCGCATTGCCGCGGGCTTTTGTCGCCTAACATGGGAATGGGCTCGTCCAGACACTGGCGGTAATGCCGGTCGAGATAGTCGCATATGATCTCGGCGGCGACCTTGGGATCGATCTCGTCTGCCGCGGGCCTATCGACGGCGGTTTGCTGAACCGATTCATTTCCAGCCATCAGTTGTTCAGGGGTCTGAAGCTTGCTTAGGGCCGGGCCGATGAGACCGGGCAGGAGCACTTCCAGCGCATCCTTACCCCACTCCGCCCGTTCCATGGAATTGGTGGTCAGCTTCAGCACGCCTGGCTTCAATTCCAGTGTGCCGCTGATCGGGCGTTGGCCGTCCTGAAAAGTTTCGATAGCCATGCCACGTTTCGGTTTGTTGCCAGTGACATCCGGTTCCGGCAACCAGACCCAAGTATGCTCATCCAGATTATCCCGTTCCCATTCGGGGGCGGCATCCAGGTGTTCGGCAATTTCTTCAAGCTGTTCCTCAAGGAACGGAAAACGAGTTTCGGTAAATACCAGTGCCTCGCCATCACGGTTGACCATTTCGGGCAGCGGTGCGCGCAGGCGTTCCAGGGTATGCATAAGCCAGATGGAGGTGAAGGCAGGACAGGCATCCCGCAGAAACAGTTCGTCCAGATTTTCCGATGACAACACCTTGGCCACGGCCTCCTTGCCAGCTACCCGCGAGAGTACCTTATTGAATTGTTTTCGCGATTTTGTCAGCACCTTGAGCAGGCTTTGCGCCACTTCCTGGGGAAACGGCAGGATGCCGCCGGAAAAAACGTGTCTGTCATTCTTTTTCAGCACCCGGGCCGCTATCCGGTCCCACTTGACGAGGTTCTGCGTACCCATACGTTCATGGACACGGATGGTCTCGCCACCACGCACCAGGTCGCGCACGCCGCAATGATAACCGGGGGAAACCTCGACCACCTCGTAGAGGCTAAGAACGGAATCCCGAAGCTGTTGCAGATAGCGGCGGCCGGGGACGCTTTCACGCCAACCGCGGCGTTTCAGGTAGTCGTCGATGATGTTCTTGTCATCCGGCGGCAAGCGGCTGCTGACAAAATCCTCGAACATCAGACCAAACAGCATGCCCCCGTAGCCGTGTTCCGCAAGCTCCTGGCCGAGTTCATCCTGGCTGATGCCGATGCGGTCGCAAACCGGGGAAAGATGGGCATCGAACACAGTCGCCTGTGCGTCCGACCACTCGGGCCGGTTTGCCCATTTCATAATGTTGCGGATGGCTTTGTCGGTATCGCTACGTTTTCCCATGTGTGCTATTCATGAGTAGGTCCAAACGATTCTACACAGTGTATCCCAAATGGTGGTATCAGCGCAGTGCACAAAGGACCGGGGTCACATCATGAAACTTTACAAGCCTGCCTTATGTTGGGGCCCTGTACGCCAGTTACCGCACTAAGAAAGAAAGACACCTATGCGGCACACTCAATGGATCAGCTCGAACCTCGCGATTTCGGGCCAAACCCTGCGCGTTGCTTACGAAAATCCCTGGGCCATTCTGGCCCGGCGCCTCAAAAATACAAATTGGTGGGGCGTGCAGGAATCGAACCTGCGACCATCGGATTAAAAGTCCGGTGCTCTACCAACTGAGCTAACGCCCCATTTCCCACGGAACCGAGGAAGGCCGGATTATCCAGACCCGGTCTAAACCTGTCAATGCGACCCCATGGTTACGCATCGATAAAAACGGGCCCCCAACACACATCGCGGGCCCGCTATCTTTCAACCTATGATGAAGTTATTTCGCTGTCGGCATCAACTTCATTTCCGCCAGTGAGTTTCTCAACGCCGCAAAAAACCCTATATCGTCCATCATGGCGAATTGCACCTTCATGGTCAGCGCGGAGCCAAAAACAATCGATACAAAAGCTAAGAATGAACCCAGCGCCAATGTTGAAACCCCGGTGATCCCCTGTCCCACTGTGCAACCCATGGATAACACGCCACCGACACCCATTAGCACGCCGCCCGCGGCATGATTGATCACATCTGATTTGTTGGCAAACCATTCGATGCGAAAAGTACGACTGAACAGAGAATAAATCAACGAACCAGCGATTACACCCACGAGCGCCATTACGCCAAAGTTAACAAACGACAACTTGTCCGGTTGTAACGCATAGCGAAAGGAATCGCCCATGGGACTGATAAAAGTATAGGACTGGACTGCAACGCGACTTGGAATCTCCGGGGCAAAATCGGCATAGTCTTTCCATTCCACACCTATGCTGCCACCTGTGATATACCAACCGATAAGAACTGCTGCACCGACAACGACACCACCGAGAATCTTTTCAAAACTGCTGCGAAACTCACTGGACTTGAAGACAAAAAACAACAAACCCAGTCCCACCAACAAACCAATGCCGGTATGGTATCCGCTGGTGTCCTCTTGACCCATGACCCCGCCGACCAGTGCGCCCAACTCCTGACTATTAAATCCCCTGCTACTAAGGTCGATTGTGGTGGGGTCAATCCAGGGTGAAAAATAGTTTGTGAAGATACCTTCTCCGGGCGCAAACGGGTCCTCCCCCCACAACATCAAATAAGCCATAAAAGCAGTAACGATCAACACAAAAACAGATTTTAAATTGCCACTGCCGACACGAATCAGGGTTTTATTGCCACAACCACTACCCAACGTCATGCCGATACCAAACATGACACCGCCAAG
Source organism: Gammaproteobacteria bacterium (assembly GCA_036986275.1). Classification (GTDB taxonomy): domain Bacteria; phylum Pseudomonadota; class Gammaproteobacteria; order Acidiferrobacterales; family SZUA-150; genus BTRG01. The sequence goes on from BTRG01000003.1 coordinate 42,706, forward strand.
CACATAACGTAACCAGGCAAAATTTGCAGTACGATAGGGAGGAAATGTGTCATTAGGCAGCGTGATTGTGCCCGAGGCTTCAAGTATCACCACACCCAGCATGGCAACGGCTATTGCCAATATCCAGGCTCGCATGCGGCCTAAATCTTCCATATTGACCCAGTCAGATACTGCGCCCATGGTGCAGAAATTTGTTTTATTGACAACGGCGCCCATGACGGCGGCGGTCAGAAACACCGTAAGCAACACCTGATTATGTATTGTAAATTCCATCCAACTCCTCCAGGGGAATAATTTCAGTATTAGACAAACACCTACCGACCAGGCAGGTGTTGATAATAGACGTCTGCTGGCAAGGTAATATTCCACTCACCAGAAGTGTAGGGGATTATAAGGGTCGGGACGGCCCAACGAAACCCTTGGGCTCCTGCAAATGGCTATCGATAGCGGGTGGGATCGGCAACATTGGCCTCTTCGAAACCCCTGGCCCGTAGCCGGCAGGCGTCACATACCCGGCAGGCGCGCGCCTGAGCATCGGGGTCATAACAGGACAAAGTGAGGTCATAATTCACGCCCAAGGCTATGCCCTGGCGAATGATGTCGGCCTTGGTGAGTGAAATCAGCGGTGCATGGATATGAAAACCACGCCCTTCCACGCCCTCTTTGGTGGCCAGGCGGGCCAGATCTTCGAAGGCCTGGATAAAGGCCGGCCGGCAATCCGGATAACCCGAATAATCCACGGCATTGGCGCCAATAAAAATATCGTAGGCCCGTAGCACCTCGGCCCATGCCAGGGCCATGGACAGAAAAACCGTATTACGGGCCGAAACATAGGTTGGAGGAATATGTTGATCGCCTGCCTCCTGCAGACAGGCCTCACCATGGTCCGGAACGGCAATGGTCTCATCCGTTAATGCCGATCCCCCCATCCAACCCAGATCCAGTGTGACGCGCCTATGATCGTAGGCGCCCAGGGCCTTGGCCAGACGCGCGGCGGCCTCCAGTTCCAGGCGATGACGCTGACCATAATCGAAACTCAGGGCATAACAGAGGAATCCCTGTTCACGCGCCATGGCCAACACCGTGGCCGAATCCAGTCCACCCGAGAGCAATACTACAGCGCGCTTGGCAGCATTCCTTTCCTGCGCGCGTCCTCGTTCATCGCCCACGCCCACTCCCCCATAATAATTTATGCAATTGTAACTGCAGCCTTACCGGCAACCTGTCCTCCAAGATCCATTGCGCCAACACCACACTATCCAGTTCCCCGTGCACGGGAGACAACCAGACCTCACAACATTCGGTCAACTTGTATTGCCCGATTTGCTCAACACACCACTCATAGTCCTGACGATTGGCAATGACACATTTCAGTTGATCGGTAGGTCGCAACCACGCCAGATTCTCGTAATTATTTTTCTCGACCTCACCCGAGGCCGGCGTCTTCAGATCCATCACCACATTCACGCGCGGGTCTACGCCCTGTAAAGACAGGGCGCCACTGGTCTCGAGCGAAACGATATAACCGAGATCGCACAAGCTGGTGAGCAATTCCAGAGAACCGCACTGGGCGAGGGGTTCACCACCGGTTATCGTGACATGCCGAACGCCATAGGATGAGATCCGGTCGAGCACTTCGTGCAAGAGATAATATTCACCGCCCGTAAATGCATAGGCAGTATCGCAGTAATAACAGCGTAACGGGCAGCCGGTAAGGCGTACAAATACGGTAGGAAGGCCAGTGAAACGTGATTCACCCTGAAGCGAATAAAACACCTCGGTGATACGCAGGCGCGTCTGCTGTGACCTGGGTACTTTTTCTATAAGGGGCTGTGACATTGCCCGTAGAGTATATCGAAATCCAGGAGTCTAACGGCCTGCCTTTTGCAACTTTTGCAAACGTTGTTGCGCGGACTTGGCCGTGCGGGTATTGGGGTAGCGTTGTACCACTTGTTCCAGTGATTGCCTGGCCTTGGCCCAATCTTCCATCTCAAAATAGGTAAAACCTATCTTCAGCATGGCATCAGGCACCTTGGGGCTATCGGGATAATCCGCCAGGACTTTATTAAAGTCCGCCAGGGCCTGTTTCAGCTTGCGCTGATAATAGTGTGCTTCGGCTATCCAGTATTGTGCATTGCCGGCGTAGCGACTCTTGGGATGTTTTAACAGAAACTCCCGGAAGGCCTTGATTGCCTTGTCATAAGCGCCCTGCTTCATCAAAGCGAAGGCCGCTTCATAGGCCTTGCGGCCCTGAGCCGTGGTCACCGGACGGGTCGGGGCCGCTGTCGGCACCGTGGCGACCGAGCCTGAGGCACTGCCGCCACGCCCTTCCAGTTTGCCGATACGCTGATCCACGTCCTGCAATAAAGTCTTCTGTTGCTGTTTCAGGCGTTGTAGTTCATGGGACTGGATCTCCACTTGATTGCGGAGATCGCGCACCTCGTTTTGCAAGACATCCATTTGTACCAGTAATTCAACCAGGGCATCCGGGGACGTGGAGCGCACACTGGGGGCCGGTGTCGGGGCGCCGCCCCCGGATGAAGTGCGCCTGTCAAGCAGACGATCAGCGGCCTCAGCAAAGCCGCCCATCATCATGGTTAGTACCAACAAACAAACAACAAGCTTGCGGTTCATCATCCCGAATGCCTATCCTGCCTTAGTAGGAAATCTCCACACGACGATTCTCGCGCCAGGCGGACTCGTTATGTTCCGGGGCAATGGGATTCTCCTCGCCATAAGACGTGGTCTGGATACGATTACCTGCCACACCCAACGCACGCATCATGCGGGCCACGGCAGCGGCGCGTCGTTCACCCAGGGCCAGATTATATTCACGCGTACCGCGTTCATCAGTATGCCCTTCCAGCGTCACGTTCAAACCAGCGTGGTCCACCAGGTAGGCCGCATGGGCCTCGACAATAGCCGCGTACTCACCGTCTACCGCGCTGCTATCAAAAGCAAAATGAATGCGACGTTCTGACAACAGATCCTGTGCGCCCACGGCTTCTCCCGTCCCCGCGGCACCCTCACCTGTACCGGTAGTTTGTGCTCCGCCTCTATCTTCTACGGGCGCATCAGGCTTGACTGCCTCATCACCCCCACAACCGGCCAGGGCAAGCACAAATGCGGTGAATACAATATATCCAGCAATCTTCTTCATACGTTTACTCCTTGTAGTGTAATTGTTGATCATAAGGGGACCACGCGGGTTCGCGTACATCACCCGTTTCAAATCGATACCGTTGTCGTACTCGACCATCTGACGAAACTGAGGCCAGCACACCCCGTCCCCGTAATTCGGTTGCGTAAATAATGATGCCGCCATTAGGCGCAAAACTGGGCGACTCATCCAGCTTGCTATCAGTCAGAACCTGCAAAGCAAGATTATCCAGACGCAAGATGCCGACATGATACTTGCCGTTCTGCCGTGTCACCAGTGTTAACGAGCGACCGTCCGGAGAATACGACGGGCGGGCATTGTAGGAACCTTCAAAGGTCAAACGCTCAACGTCACTGCCATCTGCCTTCATTCTGTATATCTGGGGTCTGCCGGCACGATCAGAGGTAAAAACGATATTCAGACCATTGGGTGACCACGCAGGCTCGGTATCAATGACACCATTGCGTGTTAAACGTGTCAAACGGCGGCTGGCAACATTCATCACATAAATCTCGGCGTTACCATCTCTTGACAACGTCATGGCCAAACGTTTGCCATCGGGTGACCAGGCCGGGGCGCTATTTATCCCCTTGAAATGGGCAAGCTTTTCCCGGCGTCCGCTGCCCAGGTCCTGGGTATACAAAACAGGACGCTTGTGTTCAAAAGAGACATAAGCCAGACGCTTGCCATCGGGAGACCAGGCCGGTGACAGCAGGGGCTCGCTGGAACGGACGATGGTCTTGGGGGCATAACCGTCCGAATCAGCCACCTGCAATTTGAAGACATTGCCTTTGCCTTGACGTTGCCGCGTAATGTAAGCAATTCGCGTTGTAAACGCCCCCGGTTGACCGGTCAGTTGCTCGTAGACAATGTCGCTGATCTGGTGCGCAGTGGTGCGCAACATATTTCGATCCACGGTATAGCGATAACCGGCCAGCTGTTTTTCTTTATAGATATCGTAGAGACGAAACTCGATTTGATAACGCCCGGGGTTCACCAGTTTGATACTGCCTATCACCAGGGCCTCGGCCTTGATCAGACGCCAGTCCTTATAGACCACATCGGCATCCCGCTGAGGTGAAGAAATAAACTGCTTACGCTCGATGGGCGCGAAACGTCCACTACGCAACAAATCGGCTTCAATAATATTGGCAATATGTTGCGGTGGCGCTGTCTTGCCCGCCCAGGCAAACGGGACGATGGCTACCGGCAGTCCGGCGGCCTCACCCTGTGTGATTTCTATGGTCAGTATGGCCTGCGCCGATGGTGCCACACTCCAGCACAACAGAACCGCGATCCAGTAACGAGTACCCTTTAACATTAGTGATGTTAGTCCTCAGGATTAAATAAAAATTCAATTTCCCGGAAGTAATCAAAGAGATCGGCCTCCTGCGGGATGGGCAGCGGCGAAGCTTTATATACGGCATTTTCCACCGAGCGATCAAACAACGGATTCCCGCTTGAGGTAATCACCTTGGCGCCCAACACCTCCCCTGTGGCCGCCAGCCTCACACGCACAACACACTTTAAACCCTTGGCGACACCTGATGGCCGCACCCAGTTACGGCTGACCTTCTGTCGAATAAGGACTCTGTATTCATCCGCCAGGGCATCGGCCCGTGCCTGACGCTCGGCCTGCTGGTGCTCTTTCTCTTCCTCCGCCAGTTGCTCCTGCAAGGCGCGTTGTTCTACCTTACGCCTTGCCTCGACCTCCTCTTTCTTACGCTTGAGCTCTCTCTTGCGTTTCTTTTCAGCCGCCAGCCTCTTTTTGTCGACTTGTTTCTTTTTCATCTTGGACTTGGGTTTAGGCTTGCTGGCCTTCTTTGGCGGTATCTTATCCACCACCTTGACCTTGATAACCCTTGGCCCGGTATCCCTGGAGTCTGAAGACCAGTGAAACCCTATCACCAGAAGCAGAATAATTACCACATGCAGGGCCACTGCAAATCCCAGCGGTTTCAGCCAGCCCGTCTTACGCCCCCCACTCTTCTGTTTCGTTTGACCGCGCATTACGATACGACTGGCAATCTCCTCATTTTTTATTTTTCGCCGGTGTCTCAGTAATCAGTCCAATACTGGGCGCCCCGGCATCCTGCAGTAAGGTCATCACCTTAATCACCTTACCATAGGCCACGCGCCTGTCACCGCGAACCAGCACGGGGGTCTGGGGTCGTATCTTGAGTATCTTGCTAATTTTTGTTTTTAAATGCTTGCGGCTGATCTTTCTGTCATCAAGATAGAGTCGTCCACTGCGACTCACTGTCACCACCAATGTTTCATTGTCCTTGCTATTAATCGGTTTCGATGCCGCCTGCGGTAATTCGATTTTCACCCCTTGCGTTAACAGGGGTGCGGTAATCATAAAGATCACCAACAGCACCAACATCACGTCGATATAAGGCACGACATTGATATCGCTCATGAGTTTCTTTTTCTTGCGCCTGGAAACAGCCATCACTACACCCTCGGACCTATGGTCTGGCGTTGCACTATGCTGGTGAACTCCTCCATGAAAATCTCATAACGCGTCAGCAATCGCTCGACCTGGTTGGAATAGCGATTGTAGGCAATCACTGCCGGGATGGCGGCAAACAGGCCAATGGCTGTAGCGATCAAGGCCTCGGCGATACCGGGGGCCACCTGGGCAATAGTGGCCTGTTGAACGGCGCTCAGCGAGCGAAAGGAATTCATAATGCCCCAGACCGTACCAAACAACCCCACGTAGGGACTGGTAGAGCCCACAGTGGCCAGAAATGCCAAGTGTGTTTCCAGGTAATCGGTTTCGCGTATCATGGCCACGCGCATGGCGCGCTGCACTCCTTCGAGCACGGACGCGGGCGTATGATTCTTTTGTTGCTCCAGGCGCCGGTATTCACGAAAGCCGTCGACAAACATGCCGGCCATACCCGAAGGTTCATTTTTCTTCTGGTTAAGATCGGTGTACATCTGCGACAGATTGCCACCTGACCAAAAACGCTTTTCAAACCGATTCGCTTCCCAGTTTGCCATCTTGATCGCCACCCACTTTCGACCGATCATGGTCCAGGACACGACGGAGGCCACGGCCAGTGCCAGCATCACGGCCTGCACCGGCCAACTGGCGTTCAGTATCAGGGCAAGGTAGCCGGTGGCATCCGTTGTTGTTGTGATCATAACAGCTTCTCCCTAACCACTTTTATAATGCATCATACACCCGCTGGGGTATGGCTTTGGGCACAAAGGCCTCGGCGTCTATACAAGCAATGCGAACTTCCGCCGTACATAACACGTCATCGCCACGGGTGATTGTTTGGTAAAATCTGAGACTGGCATTGCCGCGATGCCGGGGCTCACAACTGACCTGCAACAATTCGTTAAAACGGGCAGGCAACAAGTATTCTATTTTCAGGGAACGCACCGGGAACAACAGTCCCTCCTGTTCACGCAACCGGTCCTGCTCAAAGCCCTTGTCCCGCAACCATTCCGTACGCGCCCGCTCCATAAAGTTCAGATAACAGGCATGATAGACCACGCCACCGGCATCGGTGTCTTCATAATAAACCCGTACGGGGAAAATAAACGTCGGATTGTCGGTATGGGCTTGGCTGCTCAAGACGGGTTGGGTTTGGTTTGCTCTTGAAAAAACTCTTGCTGTTTCGTGGCCTCAGCGGGCACGGTCAATCCAAAATACTTCCAGGTATTTCGCGTTGCCATGCGGCCACGGGCCGTGCGCATTAACAAACCTTGCTGAATTAGATACGGCTCTATCACATCCTCCAGGGTACCGCGCTCCTCACCTATGGCCACCGCCAGATTATCGATACCAACAGGGCCACCTCCGAAATTATCCAGCACGGTGCGCAACAATCTACGGTCCATGGTATCGAGACCGTGACAGTCTACATCTAGCATGTCCAGAGCGGCTACGGCAATGTCGCCGGTCAGCACGCCATCACCCTTGATCTCGGAAAAATCCCGCGCCCGCCTCAACAGGCGATTGGCGATACGTGGTGTGCCACGGGAACGTTTAGCTACAGCGGCAATACCCTTGGCTTCGGTTATGATGCCGAGTATACCGGCTGAACGTTTGACGATAGTCGACAACTCATGCTCAGAATAAAACTCCAGCCTGTGGACAATACCGAAACGGTCCCGCAAGGGAGAGGTCAGCAGGCCCGCGCGCGTAGTCGCCCCAACCAGGGTGAAGGGCGGCAGATCCAGTTTAATAGTACGCGCCGCCGGCCCATCTCCGATGATGATATCCAGCTGATAGTCTTCCATCGCCGGATAAAGGATCTCTTCCACCACCGGGCTGAGACGGTGTATCTCGTCAATGAACAACACATCATGAGGTTCAAGATTCGTCAACAGGGCCGCCAAGTCACCGGCACGTTCCAGCACCGGTCCCGAAGTCTGGCGCAGATTGGCGCCCATCTCATGGGCCACGATATTGGCCAGTGTGGTCTTGCCCAGGCCGGGCGGCCCAAACAGCAATACATGATCCAGCGACTCCTTGCGGGCACGCGCTGCCGCTATAAAGACTTCCAGTTGCTCATGGATATGGGGCTGGCCAATGTAGTCGACGAGACGCCGCGGACGCAGGCCCGGTTCATTCGAATCGTCTTCGCCCGATAACAACACGTGGGCCGAAACCATGCGATCATGTTCTATCATGCCCCTTATCCTGCCATGCTCTTCAGTGCCAGACGAATGATTTCTTCCGTACTCTGCCCTTCGGTATTAACCGCGCGTACCAGGCGACTGGCTTCTTGAGGTTTATACCCGAGACTGGCGAGGGCCGTTACTGCCTCACTGACGGGGTTTGGAGAGTCCCCGGAAGATGAGATGGCCGCGACCTCGGCCATCGTGCCTGCGGTCACCTTGTCCCGCATCTCGACGATCAAACGCTCGGCAGTCTTGCGGCCGATGCCCGGGACCTGGGTCAGGCGCGCAACATCGCTGTCTATGACACATTGACTGAATTCTGTATCCGATAAACCGGAGAGTATGGCCAGGGCCACGCGCGGGCCGACACCATTCACCTTGATCAGGCTGCGAAACAGCTGGCGCTGCCCCAGACGCGAGAAACCATACAGCAAATGCGCATCATCACGCACCACAAGATGGGTATATAAGGTGACCGACTCACCTGTTGCCGGCAGATCGTAAAACGTGGTCATGGGCGCTTCAAGCTCATAACCCACGCCTGCCACGTCGACCAATAGTGACGGCGGTTCTTTCAATAACAGGCGGCCCTGCAAACATCCTATCATGGCGTCACCTTGGCCGTGCCGCGCAAACCACGATGCAAGGCCGCCGTGCCTGCCGCATCATAGGCATGGCAAATGGCGCAAGCCAGGGCATCGGCGGCATCGGCCTGCGGCCTCGCGGGCAGGTGTAAGATGGCCTTGACCATGTGTTGCACCTGGGTTTTGTCGGCATGGCCCTTGCCGACGATGGCGCGTTTGATTTGCAAGGCCGTGTACTCCTGCAATGCCAACTCGTGATTGGCGGCGGCACAAATGGCAGCGCCACGCGCCTGACCCAGTTTCAGTGCCGAATCGGCATTACGCGCCAAAAAGACTTTTTCTATTGCCAGTGTTTCCGGGTGGTGGGTAGTAATAATTTCGCTGACGCCTTCGTATATCACTTTCAGTCTATGGGCAAGATTTCCAGCAGGTATCTTGATACAGCCACTATCTTCATAGATACACTTGCCATTGCGCAATACGCTCACGACACCGAATCCGGTTAGGCGTGAGCCCGGGTCTATGCCCAGTATGCGCATAAAACTCTCCTCTAGCCCGCCTGTGCCTCCAGCAGCTCAGTCGGGAAATCAGCATTGCTGTAAACATTCTGTACGTCATCCAGCTCTTCCAGGGCGTCGAGCAGGTGCAGCACCTTTTCCCCGGCCTCACCCTCAAGCAGCGTCTCTATGCCGGCACGCTCGGTCAACTCTGCCATCTCGGGCATCAAACCAGCTGCCTTCATAGCCTCACTGACAGCATGAAAACTGTCCGCCGCCGTCACCACTTCCAGGCTGCCATCATTAAGACTGGCGACATCCTCGGCACCGGCCTCCAGCGCGGCCTCCATCAGAGTGTCTTCATCCGTGCCTTGCGGATAGGACAAGACACCGATTCGATTAAACAAATAAGCTACCGAGCCATCCGTGCCCAGGTTGCCACCATGCTTGGAAAACATATGTCGCACCTCGCTGACCGTACGGTTACGATTATCCGTCGCACACTCCACCAGCACGGCGATACCACCAGGCCCATAGCCCTCATAACGCACCTCTTCGTAATTCACGCCCTCGAGTTCACCGGTGCCGCGCTTGATGGCCTTCTCGATCTTGTCCTTGGGCATATTTTGAGACAGGCCCTTGTCTATGGCCGTGCGCAGCCTGGGATTGGCCGCCGGATCGCCGCCACTCATGCGTGCCGCCACGGTGATTTCACGTATCAACTTAGTGAAAATCTTGCCCCGCTTGGCGTCCTGGGCGCCCTTGCGGAACCTGATATTGGCCCATTTACTGTGTCCGGCCATAGAAGCTCCCGAATAATCGTTTTGCAATCGCCATAAAACCAGCGATTTTCTGGGCGTGAGTTTAGCATTGACACGCAATCAGCCCAAACAAGGGCTGCTATGGCTTGATATGACCAATCACGACATGAAGGAGCAAATATTTTGTCTATTTTCTTTGAATACCTAAGTAAATCATTTGGTTTTTTCACGGCCAAGGCTGGAAATGCCTATTCTTATTGCGTTTATCGCCCGAACAGGCATTTCTGCTTTTTTACAGTATTGGCATGGTTAATGCATTTTCAACCTCGACGGGCCAATACAAGCGAGTTTATAGAGGATAACTAACAATTATTACATGCCCTCTTTTGACAAAGTGACTTGGAGAGCGATATGAAACGTTATATTTTAGCCAATAGTGAAGGCCTGACACCCGACAAGCAATCCATTCGGGAAGGAAAGTTTGTACATTCCATAAAAGCCGGCAATAACGATCCTATAGTAAAAGTGATTCAGTCTGGCTTTCACTCTCCCCATCTGGCAGTCCTTGAACACGATGACAGCACAGTCAACAAAGTCAAGTTATTCATGTTTCACACCTGGACTGTTGGCGTGGATATGAACAACCCCAAGGCCTATACAGTGGTCAAGGAAGTCCCTGTGCCATCGGCATCGCTAGACAAAAAACTGGCTTTTAGTATCGCCGCGGCCAGTGAAATCTTTGCCAATGAAGAATTTGTCAAATGGGCAGAGGACTGGCTTGCAGACATTGACAGGTCAGCCATCACTGCCGAGAAGATGCATACCGATCTGAAAAAAGAAATGGAAGCCGCTTCCGCACTGGGTGAGCTGGCTGCCTGGGGAGAAACCTCGGGCAGTGATAGTGAGCTGGTTCATGAGCAGGAAAAGAAAGAACATCTTGCGCTAAATGTCAGCAAGGCCGCGTCCCTCTTTGGCAAACCCGACCCGGACTCAAATGAGGTGTTGGCAGCCTTACGCCAAACCAATCGGGAAATAGATCACTACGCCAGTAAACTGAACCTCGACAGACTGGCTGAAAAAGTATTTCGACTGGCTCCGTCAGCGTAACACGATTGTGTTGCGTTTTCTTGCCGCCTGTTCTTTGCAGGCGGCTTTTTTTTACTTCGAAAACCCTGTCAGGGTGATACGTCTAACATGCGTTGTAAGGCAACACGCGCCTGTCTGGCTTCTTTTGCCTCCACAGAGACACGATTGACTACATTGCCATCCACCAGATTTTCCAACGACCACGCCAAGTGCTGCGGGTCAATACGAAACATGGTCGAGCACATACACACAGTGGGTGACATAAAATCCACGGTCTTGCCTTCACCTTGAAATTGATTGTGAAGGCGATTTACGAGATTCAGCTCTGTACCCACTAACCAATGGGTACCGGGGGCTGATTCGGCGATGGTCTTGATAATGAATTCCGTAGAACCTACAAAATCGGATAGTTGACAGACTTCAAAAGAACACTCGGGATGAGAGATCACCTGACCTTTGGGGACTTCACGACGGAAGCGCTCGATATGTTCAGGTTTGAACATCTGATGCACGGAACAGAACCCTTTCCACAAAATGACCCTGGCCTGCTTCAGTTCCTCAACGGTCAAGCCACCGCGCGGTTGGGTATAGTCCCACACCACCATATCTTGCAAGGGAATATCGAGTCTGGAAAAAGCGGTATTCCGGCCCAGGTGCTGATCAGGAAAGAACAATACCTTTTGGCGCCGGGAAAAGCCCCATTCCATAACCTGGCCGGCATTGGTCGACGTGCAGACAAGTCCACCATGTCTGCCGCAAAAGGCCTTGAGGTCAGCCGCCGAGTTGATATAAGTAATCGGGGTAACATGTTCATCGGCATCCAGCACACGACCAATCTCCTGCCAGGCACGTTCGACACTGGCGAGATTGGCCATATCAGCCATAGAACAGCCTGCGGACAAATCCGGCAACAGCACCAACTGGTCATCACGCGAGAGGATGTCGGCCACTTCCGCCATGAAATGCACACCACAAAAGACAATGTAATCAGCCGTGGAGCAGGCCGCCAGGCGGGATAGTTTGAGGGAATCGCCGGAATAGTCGGCATGGCGAAACACTTCTTCGCGCTGATAATGGTGCCCCAGTATCACGACACGATCGCCGAGCACCGTACGTGCTGCCACGATACGGGCTTCGCATTCCATATCGTCTATAAAATCGTATGAATCGTAAGTCAGCGCTCGTGCTGCCATCCTTACCTCGTCACATTTGCCGCAATGCGTTTGCCGTAAAATTTTCTATAAGCGCGCCGATTACTCCGCGACGCCACCTGTCTATCGTCTCATCCAGACCAGACCACCCATACGCTCCGTGCTTATCAAGGTTTAACGTTACTCCTAATTCACAAGGCAATTCAAGGAAGAATACATGCTCAAGCTGTTGCGGATTGCCAGAACGAGGAGCGGTCACGTCCTTTATAATTACAGGATTGTGTCATCCAGGGTGTAGACCACCACCGGCACGGACTCCGGTCGTTTGACTCTTCTCAATCCCGCCTGGCAGACAAGGGGCAATCTATTCCTCGGTCTGCGGCGGCCGACGGAGCTTGATATTCAGTTCCCGCAGTTGCATGTCGTTCACCGTACCAGGCGCACTGGTCAACAGGCAGGATGCCTTTTGCGTCTTGGGGAATGCAATCACGTCGCGTATGGACTCCATGCCCGCCATCATGGCCACCACACGATCCAGACCAAAAGCGATACCACCATGGGGCGGTGCACCATACTTCAAGGCATCCAGTAAAAAGCCGAATTTCTCTCTGGCCTCGTCTTCTTCTATGCCCAAGGCAGCAAAGATCTTTTCCTGTATATGGGGCTGATGAATACGAATAGAACCACCGCCTATCTCGGATCCGTTAAGCACCATGTCGTAGGCACGAGACAGCGCCATAGCTGGATCGATATCTACACTGTCATCCATGGGCGCAGTAAAGGGATGATGCAGGGCCTTGTAGCGACGTTGCTCATCGTCATATTCAAACATCGGGAATTCCACCACCCAGACCGGACGCCAGCCGTCTTCTACCAGGCCCATGTCCTCACCCAGCTTCAGGCGCAGCGCGCCTAAGGCATCGTTCACTATCTGGGCATGGTCGGCACCAAAAAATACGAGGTCTCCATCTTCGGCCCGGGTGCGCTCCACAATGGCCTGCACCACGTCATCAGGCAGGAACTTCAGAATAGGTGACTGTAAACCCTCCCTGCCCCTGGCCACGTCGTTGACCTTGATATAGGCCAGCCCCTTGGCGCCATACTCACCGACATACTTCGTATAGTCATCAATCTGTTTGCGTGTCAGTTCACTGCCCCTGGGTACCCGCAGGGCTGCCACGCGCCCGCTTTCACTCTTGGCCGGCCCCGAGAATACTTTGAACTCCACTTCCGTCATCAAGTCCCCCACTTCCACCAATTCAAGGGGGATGCGCAAATCCGGCCGATCTACGCCATAGCGCTCCATGGACTCGGCATAGGTCATGCGCGGCATGGGTTCGGCAAGCTCTACATCCAACACGGTCTTGAACACATGGCGTATCATGGTCTCCATCAGACCCATGACATCCTCTTCCGTCACATAACTCATTTCGATATCAAGCTGGGTGAACTCCGGCTGCCGGTCGGCACGCAGGTCTTCATCCCGGAAACAGCGTGCAATCTGGAAATAGCGTTCAAAACCGGACACCATTAATAACTGCTTAAAGAGCTGTGGGGATTGCGGTAAAGCAAAAAACTGGCCACCATGGGTACGGCTGGGTACCAGATAATCACGCGCACCTTCCGGTGTGGAGCGCGTCAGGATGGGGGTTTCAATCTCAACAAATCGTTCGTCTTCCAGAAAACGGCGCAAGGCCCGGGCCACACGGTGACGCAATAACATATTCTGTCGCATGAAATCACGCCGCAAATCCAGGTAACGATATTTCAGGCGCACGGCCTCGCTGACATCTGACTCATCAATCTGGAAGGGCAAGGGTTCGGATCGATTGAGCACCTCTATCTCATCCACCATCACCTCGACCATACCGGTAGGCAGGCCCGGATTCTCGGTCCCTTTGGGACGCTGGCGCACACGGCCACTGACACGCAGGACAAATTCGTTGCGTGCGTCTTCAGCCAGCCTAAAGGTATCGGCCTTGTCGGGATCGAAAACGATTTGCACTATCCCTTCCCGATCGCGCAAGTCGATAAAAATCACACCGCCGTGATCACGGCGACTGTTTACCCAACCGCAAAGTGTCACCGTCTGATCGATATGTGATGCGTCTACGTGACCACAATAATGCGAGCGCATATAAAATTCCTGTTGCTTGTATGAGTGCTTGTTTTGGGTTGTTGTATTGAGAGTGAATCAGGGGGTCTCAGGAAATTTGCCACTATATCCCTTGGATGCTACTGCTTCCGGCGTCACCACGCCGGTAGAGATTATCATTTTTAAACCGTCGTCCACTGAAATATCCAGCTCAATAATATCCTTACGTGGCACCATAAGGAAGAAACCCGAGGTGGGATTGGGTGTAGTGGGTACATAAACATGGATCAAGTCTTCTCCGGTGTGCTCCTTTGCCGGCGCCCAGCCCTCGCCCGTCAGAAAGGCCAGGGTCCATGTACCCTTGCGTGGGTATTCCAGCATCACCACTTTACGAAAGGATTTGCCATCCCCGGATAACATGGTACTCATGACCTGCTTCACACCAGAATAGATAGAGCGCACCAAAGGAATGCGGGCCAGGATAAGTTCCCACAGCGAGATAAGTTTGCGTCCAAAGAAATTGGCCACCACCATGCCCGTCAGGAAAACCACGGCCAGCATCAGCACCACCCCCAAACCTGGCAACGTAAAACCCATCAGGGTCTCGGGTCTATAGGCCGCAGGTAAAAGCAACAAGGTCCGGTCCATGACATCTACCACTGCCTTGATGACCAGAAAGGTCATGCCCAAAGGCACCCATACCAACAAACCGGCTACGAAATAGCGACGCATGGATTTACTGAAGTGAATACGAAGAGGAAGGAGTGTTTCGGTGTGCCGTGCCGGCCGGATAGGGCCTGCACATGAATATCAATGGCTGTGGCCACAGGCGCCGCCACCGCAGCAACTCCCGCCACCTGAAGGTTTGCTTTCCTTGGGCTTCTCGGGTTTGGGCTTGTTGCCATTATTTTTGAAATCGGTCTCGTACCAACCCGTACCCTTAAGCTGGAAACCGGCAGCCGACATCAGTTTCTTCAAGTCAGGCTTGCCGCACTCGGGACACTCCTTCAGTACATCATCACGCATTTTCTGCATGGCCTCGAACTCATGCTCACAAGCCATACAACGGTATTCATAAATCGGCATAACGTCCTCCAACTTCTTGTCTGCCCCCGTCATGGGGTCAGAATGTGCCGTTTGCAAGTGCATTATAGCGGTTACCCGGAGAGGGCAGAACCCATCAACCGTGGAATTCCCGGTGAAAGAACCATTAAATTGCCTTGCGTGGCCCATAAAACCGCCGTGACTCAAAGACGGCGGCGGAAAATCCGCGCCCGCGCCAACGCACATGTCGCTTCAAAACAAAATCAAACAACAGCACATTATAGCGGCGTATACGAGACAACACGGGAGCAACGGCTGCATCCAGATATCCCGCCGCCACCAGGCGGCGCGGCGAAAACAAGGGCATCACACCAGGCAAGGGGTAGTCCGAACCATTTACCAGGCGGGCATGCCACTGCGGGCGACTCAACAAAACCTTCAATGCGGGTTCCACTCTGTCCACCTGAGTCAGCGTGGAAATTTCACCGAACAGTTGCCCCTCGTAACGCGCCTCTTCCATCAGACGCACAAACAATTCAAAGCTGGAACGCTCGGGACCATTGGCGCCCACATCCATATCCACACTCGACCCAAGGGAAGCGCTATGCGCCGCGGCCACTCGCACCCCGTGATCCAAGGCGCGACGAAGACGTAAGGGATTGCCAAGGTCTTGTTGATCACTGCCGGTAACGGCGCGCTCGGTCCCCACATGCACCAACAGCGGCAGATCATGCTGCGCCAACGCCTCATAAAAGGGATCGCATAAGGGCGAAGCCGGATCCATGCCCATGGCCGCCGGCACCCATTTAATGCCGCGGGCCCCGCGTCTGACTACATTATGTAACTCGTCTACCGCATCATGGCGGTAGGGATGAATGGAGGCCATCCATTCAAGACGTGGATGAGCCTGGGCGACACGCGCGGCATAATCGTTTGGGACATAGAAGGCGCTGTGTTCCGGTTCTGCTTGCCCCTTGTCATTATAAAAATAATCGAATGCCAGCAAAACAAATCGTGCGGCCTTGGGAAAATCGGCCAGGCGTTGATTTAGTTGCCGCAAGTATGATGCGTCCAGATTTTGCTCATCGTCAATACATGCCGCATTTAAATAAAACAGTCGCTGAACAGACTGTATGGGGTGCTGAAGACTTTGCATCTGAGGATTGATCCAGGTACCGGTATTGCCATGCCCGGCACCCAGCAAATGCACATGGCCATCCCAGACCTTGGCCGCATCCACCCCCTGCCAGGCCTGCTGCACTACATCATGTTGCGCCAACTCTTTGGGAAGCGGCCCCTCAAGGCAGGGATTACGCATTCCCTCGCGGGGCCAAAATTGCGCTGTGGTAACACCTGCCGCGGCGGCGGCAATCGTCAGCATAACCGTGCGACGCTTCATGACGCGCCACCCAAACGCCAAAGAAACCCGCTGTCATCCATAGCCAGGTCATCACCCAATTCAATCTTTTCGGGCCGGCCCTGCTTGTTACGACTGGCCGTCACGGCACACAAGCCTCGGCCCTCGGCTCCGCCGGCTTGCACGGAAACACCCACCATGGGCCGGCCCAGACTCCCTGTACGTACATCACGGGGAATATTAAAACTGATGAATACTCCATGGTTCTCTGCACCCAAACCTTCATATATTCGTATACCGTGCCTATGTAAATATTGTTCACGCACGGACTTGGATAAGGGACCGGGACATAACAAGTAACGACATCGGTAGAAATCCAGAGGGTGGGCAACCGTCATGAGACTACAGAGATGTTCGTCCGGGGCAATTATGACACTGACACCGAGGTCGTATATCATCTCAGTAATAATCCGATGACGATTGAAACTCGGATATATAAATAGCTTGATGCCTGACAATACCGGTAGCAGGGCGCCAAGAATCATTCCATAAGGATGGGCAAGCGGCCAGGCACAATACAACACATCACCGCGAGAGAAGTCGAAATGGGTCACAAATTGCTGGCGGCCCGCCAGTAGCTGTTGATGAGACAGGGACAGATATTCCGTGGTAGCTGTTTCCTGCGACCGAAAAACAAGCACTACGGCGACGTCTGCGGGTCCACTGGCCAGATTAAATCGCCTGAATAATACCGGCGCCCAAAATGCCAGCCAACGCTTACGCAACACTCCCCGCACTCCCCTGTCAGGCAAGGCGCCTGGCAGGGCAATCCAGATGGCATCCGTGGACTCGAACAAATGGCCGGCACCTACCTGCTCCATAAGCACTTTTGATGAATAAATTCGTTTGATATTGTGCTGGCGACATATACGCTCCATTTCATTCCGACCAAGCCGCCAATCCAGAATCACGGGTATACGACCTGCTATCTGTATGGCAAAAAAGGTCGCTATCGTCAAAATGCTGTTAGGCAAACACAAACCGACCGCCTCTTTTTGTCGCGTTTCACGCCGCATCTGTTTTGCCAGAACCCACACCTGGTGAAACAGCTCATCATAACTGAGCCGGGTGCGGTCGATATCATCCATTACAACATGCCTGCCACCGTGTATATTACGTGCCTCCAAAAGTGCTTCGTACATCAGCCGGTGGAAATTCGAGGTTTCGTAAACCATGTCACACATCCATTGGGTCATGGTATGTGCCGCCTTGTAGCGTCTTATCCTTCCCCGCAACTCAGGGCCCAGCAACAGCTTTCGATGTGGCAAAATAGTCAGGCGTATACGCGGGAACCAACGCACCCTGCCCACCAGATGTGAACGCGCAAACGGTGTGTACTGGGCGCCATCAATCTTGATGGGCAGGATATTGGCAGCGGATCGATCCGCGGCAAGGCCAGTACCGGCATAAACCTTCATCAGGGAGCCTGTGAGGGTAATACGGCCTTCTGGAAAAATGACAACGCGGTTTCCCGAGTGAATATGGCGTATGACAGAGCGTATTGCTTGCGGGTGTAAGTGGTCTACCACAAATACATGCGCAAAGTAGAGAAAGGGACGCGCCCACCACTTGCGTGCTATATGCGTATTGACAACGAAGGAGAGCGTGTCGGGCAACAAAAAAGTCAGCAGAATGCCATCAAGGAAAGAGGTATGGTTGGCGACAATCAATACCCGGTTACCTGCCGCCTGATAATGGCTCATACCGTCAACTTGAACACGATAAATCAATCTCAGAAATTTACGAACCAGTACTCTCATTCAGTTTTCTGCCTTCGCTATACCGTCGCCAACCCTAATCGCAATCGTAATCAAGTGCAGCATATATGGAATCGCCAAGTTATCAATATTTCCGAACATTGGTGTGCCTGGTTTTGCCTGCAGGCGTATACAGCACGTCTTCGGCACTACTCACCGGTTCAATTCTCCATACAACGAATTCACTCATTGTGCAAGTATTATAAAGCGCATTTGGGCCTACCATTATAGGCTGAAGTTGTGCTACCGTAGGCGCCGGCTAAAGAACCGATCCACATAAATTAATCAGATTCGTTCCACAGGAGTGAAGAATGGCTGCCAAAAATTCCAAACCCACCACCAAGTCCGAAGTAATGACCTACATCTCCGAGGAGACTGAGTTGACCAAGAAAGATGTCGGCAATGTCTTCGCTGCGTTGACTGATATTATTGCACGAGACCTCAAAAAGGGACCCGGTGTCTTTACCGTACCGGGCTTAATGAAAGTAAAAGTTGTTAAAAAACCAGCAGTTCCGGCTCGCAAGGGTGTAAATCCTTTCACCGGAGAAGAAATGATGTTCAAGGCCAAACCTGCCCGCAACGTGGTTAAAGTCACCCCGCTAAAGGGTCTGAAAGACATGGTGTAACCACCTGCCTGATCGACTGAAGCAGTACACTATGAAAAAGCGCACCTTGGGTGCGCTTTTTTATTTTCAGGGCCGGTTTGATTATTGGGGCGTCAGATATTTTCCCGCACTCTTGACCGTCAGGCCCTTGAAACAGGTCTTGTAGAGCGGGCCAAACATCATCGATTTAGGGTCATCCTCAAGATCCAGGATTTCCATCTCGCCCAGTTCGATATCCACTTTCTTGCCTTGATATTGGCCACGACAGGCCTCTCCGATACGGTTATCTGAAGCATCAAACTGCCGGTAAGCGCTCAATCCCTTGTTGTGGGCGTATAGATTGATGAGCGTCTGCTGCGGCGCATTCCGTAAGTGTGTTAAATACAACGCCGAGAAGTCACGCAAGACCTTGCCCGTGTTGTCGCGAACAGTGACTTCTATAGCGTGCATGTTGTCGGGGCGTTTCTTCTCCCACTGGATTGTGCTAATCAACTTGCCTGTCTTTTTATCAAAAAACTTCTCTTCACGATAGTATTCGGGCTCGCCATGGTAGCCGCCTACAGATTCTTCGATGCGCACATCGCGTCCCTTGATAAGGCGCTGATGCAGGGCATAGGTCGCATCGGCAAACCAATTCCAGCGTTCAACATGACCAGCATTGGGATTGATCGCTGCCACCTCGGCGGCCTGCGCCACCCCCAGACCGGCCCATATGGAAATAAACATCACTATCCATTTCCTTTGCATAATTCTTCTCCATTCCCATGTTTTTTCCAGCAACCTTAGCAAACGGTCTGGAATGCGAACACCCCATACAGTTCTCTTGAACATTATTATTACTAAAAGTTCTGTGTCCTATCCACCGCCGGCGCTTTCACCCGGCCCTATTTGCCTTCACAGCCATATCCACCCCCGCCTGGGGTCTGGATTTCCAACCTGTCCCCGACGTCCAGGTTCACTTGCACGCATGAGTCCAGGGTTTCTGTTTTATCGCCTTTGCGTATCACACGGTTCACACCCGCCAAACCTGACTCCCCTCCCCGCAGGCCATAAGGCGCCAGACGACGGCGATTGGACAATATGCTGACTTTCATGGGCTGGCGAAAATATAGTCGTCGTACCGCGCCGTCACCACCGTGGTGCATTCCTCTACCACCACTGCCGGTGCGTCGATGAAAGGTTTCCACTATCACCGGATAACGCGATTCCAACACCTCCGGATCCGTGAGGCGTGAATTGGTCATGTGGTTCTGCACAGTATCGGCGCCATCGTGATCAGGGCCGGCGCCCGTGCCACCACACAGAGTTTCGTAATACTGGTACGCATCATTTCCGAAGCTAACATTGTTCATCGTGCCCTGTGACGCCGCCATCACATTCAAGGCGCCATATAGCGTGTCGACGATGCACTGTGAAGTCTCGACATTGCCGGCCACCACGGCAGCAGGATACTCCGGGTTCAACATGCAGCCCGGCGGGATAATCAGAGTAACAGGCTTGAGACAACCATGGTTCAGCGGAATGTCCTCTTGCACCAGGGTGCGCAGAACATAAAGCACCGCCGCCTTGCAGACTGAGGCAGGCGCATTCATATTGTTGGGCCGTTGTGAAGATGTGCCTGTAAAATCTATGGTGATGCTTTCCTCGGCCCTGTCAACACGAATGACGAGCTTGATACAACTGCCATCATCCATCTCACAACAGAACTCGCCATCCTGTAATTGCCCAATCACACGTCGTATGGCTAGCTCCGCATTGTCCTGTACATAACCCATATAGGCCCGCACAATAGCCACGCCAAATTGCGCCACTGCGCGACCGAGCTCATGCACACCGGTTTCATTGGCGGCAATCTGCGCCTTGAGGTCGGCAATATTCTGCTCGATATTGCGTACCGGCCAGGGTCCGCTCAAGAGCTGCTGTCGAATCTCGGCCTCACGAAATTCACCCTTTGATACCAACAGGAAATAATCCAGCAGCACGCCTTCCTCTTCCACCGAGGTGCTCATCGCCGGCATGGAACCGGGAGTGATGCCACCGATATCGGCATGGTGGCCACGGGCAGCGACATAGAACAAAATCTCCTGTCCTTCAACATCGAACACAGGTGTAATCACCGTGACATCGGGAAGATGGGTGCCGCCGTTATAGGGGGCATTGTGGGCATAGACATCCCCGGACGCTAACTGCCCGCCATGAAGCTCTATCAGACGCATCACCGTTTCACCCATGGAACCAAGATGCACAGGTACGTGCGGGGCATTGGCGACCAGATGGCCATGTTGATCAAACAGGGCGCAGGAAAAGTCCAGACGCTCCTTGATGTTCACGGACTGACTGGTCTTCTCAAGCGTAATACCCATTTGCCCGGCAATGGTCATGAACAGATTGCTGAACATCTCCAGGCGTACAGGATCCACGGCCCGCGAAAGCCATTGGGTCGTTCTGCGCGGAACAGGGCGCCGCAGTATCAGATTTCTTTGTGCATCCAGACTTGCCTGCCATCCCGCCTCAACCACCACTGTGGAGTGGTCATCCACGACCAGGGCCGGGCCCTCTATCCTTTGTGCCGATGACAGTGTCGACCATGTGTGCACCGGTGCTTCGTGTGACTCAAGATTGTTACTCTGCCCATCGATTGAAAACAAACGGGTCGCTGCCGGCCCGCTTTCACCGCTAGTACTGGATTCCATGCTGACAACTTCCGGCTTGCACTTTTCTATCGCTTCGACAGACAGGGCCTCGACATACAAATCTTTTGCCATATCAATAAAACCGAATTCCATCCGATGCTGCGCTTCAAAACGCCGACGCAACACTGATACGCCACCATAAGCCACAACAATGCTGTGATCTGAACCGGTATAGCGTAAATGGACCCGTGGTAGGAATTCAATGTTATCGAGCGCCACCCCCTGCCTAGTCAGGACCTGTCCTGCTTCCATTTGTAGCTTCCCTGTCAATCCGGCAAGCGTCTCCATAGTCGACGCAGTCAAGATCTCTTCAATCGCCGCCTCGTGTATGGCACGCCGTTGCGCCAGGCCCATGCCATAGGCCGACAAGACACCGGCATAGGGATGCACCATGACACGTTCTATCCCCAGGGCATCGGCCACCAGACAGGCATGCTGACCCCCGGCGGCGCCAAAACAACAAAGGATATAGTCACTAACATCGGTGCCACGTTGTATAGTGATCTCTTTAATGGCGCGCGCCATATTGTCTACGGCAATTTGCAGAAAACCCCAGGCAATCTCTTCCGCGTTTTGTTGCAGCCCTGTCGCCTTTTCCAGCTCATGCGCGATCTCGTTAAATTGCCGGCGCACAACTTCGTCATCCAAGGATTCATTGCCCTCGGACCCGAAGACCCGGGGAAAGTGCTCAGGCACCAGTTTGCCTAACATGACATTGCAATCCGTCACGGTAAGCGGTCCTCGCCGTCGATAGCAGGCAGGGCCCGGATCAGCGCCCGCGGAATCCGGGCCAACGCGAAACCGCTGACCATCAAAATGCAGTATGGAGCCGCCGCCCGCCGCCACGGTATGGATGTGAAGCATGGGAACACGCATGTGCACACCTGCTATTTCCGTATTAAAGACGCGCTCAAACTCACCATTGAAGTGACTTACATCGGTAGAGGTGCCTCCCATATCGAACCCGATCAGGGACTGAAAGCCCGCCTGCCGGCACACGGCCACTGCCCCGACCATACCGCCGGCCGGTCCTGAAAGTATGCTGTCCTTAC
Source organism: Gammaproteobacteria bacterium (assembly GCA_036986275.1). Taxonomy (GTDB): domain Bacteria; phylum Pseudomonadota; class Gammaproteobacteria; order Acidiferrobacterales; family SZUA-150; genus BTRG01. The sequence continues at coordinate 65,252 of BTRG01000003.1, forward strand.
CTTGAAACAGAGTCGCATCGACCAGGCCACCATTGGATTGCATAAACTCCAGCGGTACGTTGCCGACAGCATGGCTGAGTTGATCAACATAGCGTCGCAATACGGGAGAGAGATAGGCATCCACCACCGTGGTCTGGCCACGACTGACCATTTTCATCAGCGGGCTCACAACATGGGATAGTGAGATCTGCTCATAACCTATGGCCCGCGCCAGCGCGCCTAACTCATTTTCATGCTTATGATATCGAAAACCATGCATCAGGCAAATGGCTACCGATCGATAGCCACGTTCAAAAGCTTGACGTAGCGCCTGCTCAGCGGCATCCCTTTGCATGGCCTGCAAGACCTCACCCTCGGCACTAACGCGTTCCTGAATCTCGATCACATGGGAATAGAGTGGTCCCGGTCGCTGGATATGGCGGGCAAAAATATCCGGACGATTCTGGTAGGCGATAGTCAGGGCATCGGCGAAACCTTGGGTCGTCACCCATACCGTAGGCTCCCCTTTTCGTTCCAGCAGAGCATTGGTGGCCACGGTTGTGCCCATTTTAATTTCGCCAATGTCGTCCACTGGCAGCGGGTCACCTGCATTGAGTGACAATATATCCCGTATGCCTTGCACGGCGGCATCGGCATAGCGCTCGGGATATTCCGAAAGCAACTTACGCGCCCGCAGACGACCGTCCGGTTGTTGCGCGATGATATCCGTGAAGGTCCCGCCCCGGTCTATCCAGAAGCGCCATGCCTTGCGGTGGATGTCTGCTCCGTCCGCCATAGACTCAGCGGCCTTTATACAAACGTTCCAGTCGCAACCTGTCCCGGTCATCCAGCAGGCGTTTTGTGGTCATCCACACCGCCGCCAGGGTACCGAAACCGGTACCCGCGGTAATCATGAACATGATGAGTATCTGGTATTGCACGGCCTGCATGGGTGGCGTGCCCGACAGGATCTGACCAGTCATCATTCCGGGCAGACTCACCAGCCCGGCGGCCGCCATGGCATTAATGATGGGTATCATACCGGTGCGCATGGCCTCTTGCCTGAGCTCAGTAAGCGCCTGCACCCCACTCTGACCCAGCATCAGGCGGGCCTCGATCACGGCACGTTGTTGCCACACGCCCTGTAACAACCTGTCCATACTCAGGGCAATGCCATTCATGGTGTTACCCAGCATCATCCCCAGCAAGGGGATGGAATACTGTGGTTCATACCAGGGATCAACTCCTATAATAACTGTTAGTGCAAGCAAGGTAATTGCGAAGGTGGAAACAAACATGGACAAGGTGCCCACTCCAAACCCCCAGGGACCTTTGAGACGGCGATGTTGGCGCGCCATCACCTCACGGCCCGCGGCCAGCAACATAATGATCGCTATCAGCGCCACCCAGCCTAGATGGACATTACTGAAAATGGCTTCCAGCACCAGACCAACCAGCAGTAACTGTATCGTGGTCCTGATGGCAGCCACGACCAACTGCCCGGCCATCCCCAATCGTAACCGCAGGGACAACAAGGCCAGCAGTACCACCAGCACGGCGGCCATGGCCAGGCCTTGCGGAGTAAGATGAATCACTTCCATTACGATGTGTCTCCTACTTGCTCTTCCAGGACCCCGTCTGTCATGCGAAACCGTCGGTCGGCAACACGTAGTAACTGTGCCGAATCATGACCCACCCAGACCACGCTGTGCTGGGCATCGTTTAAAAAATCATGAATCATTGCCTCGACACGCTTCGTGCTTTCCGGATCCAGGCTGGCGGTGGGTTCATCCAGCAGTAACACCCTGGGTTGCTGTTCCAGGCAGCGCAATAAGGCCAGGCGTTGGCGCTCGCCGGTAGACAGGCGCGCTACCGACCAGGTCAGCACTTCCTGATCAAAACCCAATGCCTTAAAGGACCGCGGATCGGGTTTGCTGAAATGCTCACCGACGCTTTCATACCACCACTGACTCTCTGCCGGTAACAACATCACCTGGCGCCGCCAGGCTGGCGCCTCGATCTCCGCACACGGATGTTCACCCAGATAGACCTCGCCTACATAAGGGTCGAGATCGGCAAGGGTGCGCAACAGTAAACTCTTGCCGGCACCCGATGGACCGGAGATCCCTACACATTCACCTGCCTTGATGGTCAAGGTGACGGGCTCCAGACCCTCGCGTTGCAGGCCTTCTATTCGTAAATCCACAACCCATCCTTCCAGTAATTTACCTTCTGCTTACAGGTAATATGCCAGCGTAACATCCCCGACCGGGCTGTGTTACAGTTATAGCTGTCAGTTGTTGCACGATCCTTTTTCTCACTATCTACCAACGAGTTAAACATCATGGGGGAGATAAAACACTATGACTGACTGCCTGTTTTGTAAAATGATCGCCGGCGATATCCCTCCGGACATCGTCTATGAAAACGATGAGGTATTGGCCTTTCGCGATATCAACCCACAGGCCCCTACGCATGTCCTGGTCGTTCCCAAGACGCACATTGCCACCATTAATGATCTTGGTGAGGAACACAAGGACCTGGTGGGTACACTTTTTCTGGCGGCCAAGACCGTGGCTGAAAAAGAAGGCATTGCCAAAGACGGCTATCGCACGGTAATGAACTGCAATGCCCTGTCGGGACAAACCGTGTTTCATATTCACTTGCACGTACTGGGCGGCCGCCGTATGAGCTGGCCTCCGGGATGAGTCTCAGCGCTTATGGCGTCTGTCCGCGTGGCGCTTTCTCCTGTCTCCACCCCAGTTATCAAATATCCCCTCCAGCTTGCGATAACTGAACACCACAAGCATGGCCAACACCAGCGCCAGGACAGAGGCCTTCAGACCCGCTGACAGAGTATTCCAGTATTGCACATAGGCCGTGACCAGCAAGACCAAAGCGCCCGCCACCAAACCGGAGGCGGCCGTGTTCTGGCGTATGATGCCACCCACTAACATCGCCAGGAATGCCAACGGCACGGTAATAATAAAATATTGCCTGGACCAGGCCTTCCTGGCCTCAAGGTAGGCACGATTGCGTTGCGCGCGTTCAGCGGCCAGGGCTCGGCGTCCCGCCCTGTCGGCCTCGCCATAACGCACGGAGTAATTGGCAATCTGGTAGGCCTCCCATACCGGTTCGGGGCTCAGGGCACGGGCCATGAAATACATCATGCCGGCAAAACTCAGGGCTATCCCCAATGCAATCACAAACGAACGTCCCATTTAATAGTTAGTCCTTTTCCGGAAACCGGGCAAGGATATCCTCACTACAATCGAAGCAATTACTTCGTGCCTGGCTGCAGTCGCCGTGCCCATAAAGCCTTCTTTACGCAATAAGTCATTCATAGGGAATCTTTAATCCTTCTCGCGCAGCCGGAACAGGCGATAGATACCGGTTTCCAGATCCGCGAAATCAAACTGAAAAATTTCTCGGAGTAATTCCTGAAAACGGCTTACATGATCGTTCATTATATTCCCTCTGTCACCTTTCTCACTCTTTCATTTACGGGTGTCAATCATTCCCGCCCGCTTGTTCACGCCAGCAAGGATCGGGCCGGACGTTGATTCCGGCATATCGACATCGGCAGCCAAAGCGGCTACCTCTGCTATTGCATCATCCATCCGCGTGGTTAGGTCCGAAAAGATACTATCCATGTCCTGCTCGCGCAGCCCGGCTTTCTGTCCCGTTTGATAGAAATGCCGGAGCTGAATTTGCTGGAGTCGATAATATCCTTTGTCCCCTATGCCCATCGCTAGTTTGATCTTCTGAAACGGGAATTCGGGATAGGGGGCCGCGGACATGACGTCATAGAGTGGCGTTAACTTGTAACCACCCGGCGAGAGAAATATCGAGAAGTTCTTGGCATGGCCATCGATGGCCGCCAGCAGCCAGTACACAATCTGCGCTTTCATAAAGGCCAGACGGTCTTCATAAGGGGCGATCGCGCCGTTCAGGAATTCCAGAACATCGACGATGCCCGGTCCCCCATCGCTTTGATACTTCCGGGCGGGCGGAACACCCAAGGCCTGACAGATATCTTCCTGCGGCAGCCGATAGAGTACGCCCTCCCGCCAAGCCCGGTCGAAGCGTTCCACGACGATCACAGGCTTGCCATCAAAACTCAGCACTTCAGCATTTGTCGATTCAAGACCCAAAGCGCGGCACAGTACAAGACAGAGCCACTCATTCCAGGGTGCAGCAGAAAAATCGGCGCCGGATTGGGCCTTGTTCCCGGCTGGCTTCATAGCGGGCTTGAAAATATGGGAGGTTGGTGTCGGCCCGTGCGGAAGCTGCCATCCCCCTGATCCAGATTGGTCGTCGACCCAGAGAAAGGCGGTCTTTTCCTGTACCCCGGCGATAGAGAGTCGGAAGTCATCATCATCGGTATGGACACCGAGGGGTGTGGTTCCAAGGGAAGCGATCCGGGCGGCAATCTCATCATCGGTAACCGGCCTGTATCCCATTTTTGTAGGATTGCCGGGGTCAAGTCCCTCGGGAACAAAACGCAGCGCGCCCACGCAATCCCGCCCGATAACGGCCAGTAGGTCAAAGATACCGGCACTATCGGCCTGCTCTCGCGCTGCAATTTTTTCTCTTACGGTGCGATCATCAGGCAATAACCCATCGAAATAGCTGGTCGCAGCCTCCCCTGACCAGAGTCGATCGGACAATGGCATGGATAACGAAATAGGGAAGGCCCGATCAGACGACAGCCAATCGGGATCATAACGAAACGATGTGGCGCCGCTTGGCGCGCGGGAATACCGGCCGACTTTGCTTGAGCCGACATACACATCCAGCGCCCGTCCTTGTCGTTTACGCCCCACTATCAATACTCCGTTGGATCGAACCCGGCTTTCCGGCGCGGTATGATGGACAGGTCCAGATCCAGCGCGGCCAGCACCCTGATAACGGTGTCGAGCTTCGCCGTTGTCGCACCGTTCTCAAGATCTGAGACCAGGGCCTGACGGACGGACGCTTTCTGGGCGACGTCAACCTGCCGCAAATCCTTGGTCTTGCGTGCCAGGCGTATTGCCTCACCGAGATCTCTGTTGTTGCGTATGATCTTTCCCATCACATAGCCTTTTTATACGACCTACCGTATAACGCATATATATACGCTATGCCGGATAATGTCAATATATACGATATAATGCAGAGCTGAATCCCGCAAAAGTCCCGCACGATAAGGTGCTGCCGACAGGCACACATCAGAAGATTCAGATTCACCCCCCCCCTACAGGACAAAACGGCCTTACAAACGGCCTTCATACAGGGCCTAACAAGGCTTTGACAACACGTAATATGCTGATATTATTGACCTATGATTGATTATAAAGCGGACACAGAAGCGGACATTCAAGAGGTCGTTGACAGAGGCGAACAGCCATCGATGATGGAGCCGCTGCTGATCTCGGAAAGTTCGAAACACCGTGGAGCCCTTGCCGATCTCGCGGTCGAGCTGGCAGCGCATTCGGCGGGATTTCGCCGCAGCCTGCCGGAGGGGGTCCTCACGGCCCTGGCCGATCTGGTCCGGGCGATGAACTGCTACTACAGCAACCTGATTGAAGGCCATGACACCCACCCGATCGATATCGAGCGGGCGCTTAAGAACGACTACAGCGAAAATACGGAAAAGCGCAATCTGCAGCTCGAAGCCAGGGCGCATATTGCCGTCCAACAATGGATTGATGAAGGCGGCTTACATGGCCAGGCTACTTCCTCCGAAGGGAGTTGTGAAATTCACCGGCGCTTTAGTGAGCTATTGCCGGACGATCTGATGTGGGTTGAAGACCCTGACACGGGTGAGCGCATACGGCTCATTCCCGGCGAGCTACGTAAACGTGATGTCAAGGTCGGCCAGCATATACCGATCAGCCCCGGCGCACTGCCGCGTTTTCTTGAACAATTCGAAAATGTTTACAGCGGGCTTGGCAAGGCTGAAGCGATTATTGCAGCGGCGGCGGCTCATCACAGGCTGCTGTGGATTCACCCGTTCCTCGATGGCAACGGGCGTGTGGCGCGATTGATGTCTTACGCCATGTTACTGGAAGCACTGGATACCGGTGGTGTCTGGTCGATTGCACGTGGTCTGGCGCGTAATGTGCGTTCCTATAAGAGCCACCTGGCAGAATGCGATTTGCCGAGACGTAATGATCTCGACGGTCGGGGGAATCTGAGCGAGGAAGGTCTCGCGTCATTTACGCGTTTCTTTCTAGGAACCTGTCTCGATCAAGTCAAATTTATGGAAGATTTAGTGCAGCCAGACAGGCTGCGCAACCGTATCCTGCTCTGGGTGGAAGAAGAAGTGCGCGCCGGTGCACTTCCATCCAGGGCCGGAAGCATCCTTGAAGCGATCCTGTATAGGGGCGAACTGCCACGGGGAGATGTTGCTGACATTCTGGGTATAGGCGATCGACATGCACGGCGCGTTGTTGCAGCCTTGAGTGAGCGTGGAGCTGTCGTTTCGGATAACACGCGCGCGCCGTTGCGCCTTGCCTTTCCGGCCAAACTGGCATCACGCTGGATGCCAGGGTTGTTTCCGGAGAAAACATAACTCGGCCTTTACATCGATCGCGTCAACATAATCCTCATAATCACTGATTGCCATCACTTTACGTGTATTGTCCTCAAAACTATATATCTTCCTGCCAATAAAGATACTTCTGAAATCCGATAAACACATCCCTTATCGAGGCAATACTGCCCAACTCTTCTGCCGCATCACTAACACCATGGTACTTTAACGCTAACAAGCTAGGCAGCTTCTCCTGCCCAAGCTCCTTTACTCCTTCCCTGACATACTGCGACAAAACAAAGTCAAGGAATTGTTGCTGCTTGTAATCGTAGCGACTAAAAATAGCTGCCTTGTGTGTAGTCACGCGTTCTTCCCTGGTCATTGTTGCGCTGGCAAACGCGATGTATGCGAGTACATCATAGAGATCACTATTCTCGGCTTCAATCATGCGGCTAACTTCGGACAACTGCTCAAGGCCATACCCCCTCTCTTCCAGCCCATCTAACAATGCTTTGCGGGTATCGGGTATGCTCCATAGAGCACGCAATTCATCCTCATCCTTGAACAACTCTGGCAACTCTCCATACAGCCCTTCAATAAACTGGGCGGCTGATATTGGCTTACCATCGGGACTCCAGAAGGTGGTCAACTGTTTCCGGACACTTCGTTAAGAGTTTTTTCATATTCCATCGGTGTCTTGTAATCCAACGTCGAATGCAGACGCATGGAATTATAATACACCGCCATATATTCACGAACGTCAGCAATCGCTTCCTGCCGGGTTCGGTACAAATGGTCGCCA